>JAKAGP010000007.1 GCA_021825785.1 Nitrospirota bacterium | reverse complement strand
CGGGCAACATCTCAGGCATTCGGAATGCGGCGGCATTGCTTACCGGCCTGATTATGATAGTTATGGGTCTCAGGATAACCGGTCTTTTCAATAGATTTTCAGGCCGCTTTTCAGGCCGATTTTCAGATCTAAGGGAGGGGGCGGGCCTTTCCGGCCCGGCGGACGATAGCCGCGGCGGTTTCGCCGCGAGTGCGGTCAGACTTATTTTAGAGAGCGGGTCCTCCTGGCGGTATTACCCGTTGGGCCTCCTTTTTGGTTTTATCCCCTGCGGGCTCGCGTATTCCATTTTCATGGGTTCGGCGGGCCAGGCGGGCTTGCTGCAGGGAATGCTCTATGCCCTGTGTTTCGGGCTTGGGACCATTCCCGCACTTCTGCTCTTCGGGTTTGCCATGGGATATCTGAGCGGCAGCATCAGGGGATGGCTGTACAAAGGCAGCGGGCTTGCCGTAATAATAAGCGGCGTTTACTTTATTGTGAGGGCCGGGGTATGCCATGCCCGCATGTGAGCACTGCCTGCTGGAGTTCCCGGAACGGGAGGCCGTATACCAAACCATAGACGGACATCAGAAAGTCTTTTGCTGCTACGGCTGCCTGGGCATCTACCGCCTTATCCATGACGAAGGGCTGGGCGGCTTCTACGAAAATAGAAAATGGGGTGAGGCCGGAATTCCGGCGTACGCATACGGTATGGGGCCGCCCGTACAGCCGGACGCAGCCCCTTTCACGCGATATGTGAGGGACTCGGACTCCTCCAGGGAAATAGACCTGTACATAGACGGCATACGGTGCTCTTCGTGCGTATGGCTGAATGAAAAGATCCTGATGAGAACCGAAGGGGTGCGGTATGCGCGGGTCAATTACGCAACTCACAAGGCAAGGATAAGATGGGACCCTGAAGCAACCGGGCTGGACAATATTCTTAAAAGGATATTGTCCATAGGGTATACGCCCAAGCCGTATTCTGAATCGGAGCGGATGGCCGCGCAGCGGTCGGAGAGGCGCGAGCTTCTTGTGCGGCTGGGCACAGCGGGGTTTCTTTCCTGCCAGTTGATGCTTTACAGCACCGCCCTTTATGCCGGGTATTTCCATGGGATAGACGTTAAAACAAGGTTTTTACTCCAGATCATCGCCGCGCTCGTCACGCTGCCCGTAATTTTTTATTCGGGCATGCCGTTCATAAAAGGGGCGCTTGGCGGCCTCAGACATTTCCGCTTTAGCATGGACTCTTTAATAGCCGTGGGAGCGGTATCGTCCTTTCTGTACAGCGTATATGAAATGTGCTCCGGAGGCCAGGTGTATTTCGACACGGCGGCCATGATCGTCACACTTATTCTGATTGGCAGATATATAGAGGCGGCCGCAAAAGGGAAGGCCTCGGAGACCATGGAACGGCTTGCGCAATTGGCTCCGGAATCGGCCACCATGTTGACCCCGGCCGCGGTGCAGGGCCTTTATGAGAGGCAGACGGTCCCGGTGGCATCCCTTAAGCAAGACGACCTGGTAGAGGTGAAGCCCGGCGAGAAGGTGCCCATCGACGGAATTGTCATCGGGGGCGGCTCTGAAGCAGACGAATCGCTTCTTACTGGAGAGTCCGGGCCGGTCCTGAAAATGCCTGGCGCGGAGGTGATCGGAGGCAGCATGAACCTGTCCGGCGCTCTCGTGGTCAGGGTGGGCAGGACGGGCGAGGATACCTTGCTTGCGGGCATCATCAGGGCGGTCGAAGACGCCCAGGCGCGGAAACCCCGGCTGCAGGAACTTGCTGACAGGGCCGCCGGGATATTTGTCCCGGCCATCCTTGTGCTCGCGGCGGCGGCCGTAGCGTTCCATCTCGCCAGAGGCCAGTCCCCCGGCCATTCCCTGATGACGGGGGTCTCCGTCATTGTGATAGCGTGCCCTTGCAGCCTGGGGTTGGCAACCCCGCTTGCCATCCTTGTATTTTCCACATTGGCATCCTCAAAAGGGGTGCTTGTGAAGGCGGGCAACGTGGTGGAAAAAACGGCCGGGTTGACGCATGTCCTTTTTGACAAGACCGGCACAATAAGCACCGGCAAGTCCGCGCTTAAAAGGGTGATCGTTGTTGACAGCTCCCTTTCAGAGGAATATATTGCCAGGCTGGCCTCATCCGTCGAGAGCCTCTCGGAGCACTCCATAGGGCACGCGATCTGCGGACGCACAGGGGCCAAAAAATTCTTCCCCGTTTCAGGGTTCAGGGCATTTCCGGGAAAGGGAGTTGAGGGTGTTGTGGAGGGCAGGAGGATCATTATCGGCAACCAGGCCCTGATGGAGGAAAGCGGGGTCCCGGTGACCAGAATAAATGAAGCCGCGCTGGCCGCGAGGGAAGACTCTGAAAAAGAAGGAGATACGCTCGTCTATATGGCGTGGGGTGGGGAGGTCAGGGCGCTAATGGTCATTTCGGACACCCTCAGGCCTGAGGCGGCCCGGGCGGTCGCGGAGATAAAAAAAATGCATTGCCCGGTTGGGGTTATCAGCGGAGACAACGATGCGGCGGCAAGGGCGGTTGCCCGGCAGGTGGGCATTGAAAGTGTGCTTTCCGGTATGACGCCAGCCGGGAAAAAAGAGTATATTACCTATCTTCAGGGGGGTGGACTTAAGGGCGGAAGGCCGAGGATCATGATGGTGGGAGACGGGATCAATGACGCCCCGGCCCTCACGGAGGCATCGATAGGCATTGCAATGGGCAGAGGGACCGATATAGCGCTTGAGAGCGCGGACGCCATACTGATGCGAGACGATCTGACCCTTGTCCCTTATTTCATAGCGCTTTCCAGAAGGACTTTTTCAATAATGAAACAGAATATTTTCTGGTCTTTTTTTTATAATAGTATAGCCGTTCCTCTAGCGGTGGCCGGCATGCTTCATCCGATAGCCGCTGCGGGCGCGATGGCCGCCAGTTCGCTGTTCGTAGTTGGGAACTCCCTGAGGATAAGAAGGTTTCAATAAACCGGGACATGATCATGATTTTTCGGGGGCTCATGATTTTCGGGGGTTTTTAGCCATGTGGACCATATTTTTTTTGATCGTTGTATCGCTGGTGCTGGGGATCGCGGCCTGGCTCTTTTTTATATGGACGGTCAAAAGCGGACAATATGACGACATCGAGGGCGCAAAGTACAGGATGCTCGACGATGATGAGGACGGGCCTGAGGGCGGGCCAAAATCTTAGGATGCGTGGAGTAAGTTTTTTTTATTTTTTTATGTGCTTTTGCAAACCGGGCACGGGCATGCGCCCGCTGGTTATTTGGAGAGGCAGTCTGCGAAAAAATGGAAATTACACGCGAATCTGATTACGCGATAAGATGCGTGTCATATCTCGCTGGGCAAGCGGATAAGATCTCCATGATAGACGAGATCGCCAGGGAAATGGAAATCCCCAGGAGTTTCCTGGCTAAGATCCTGCAAAAACTGGTCCGCGCGTCTCTTGTGAGATCATTCCGGGGCATAAAGGGCGGCTTCCAGCTTGCAAAAAATCCGAAGGATATCTCGCTGCTTGATGTAGTGGAGGCTTCGGAAGGCGAGATCGCACTGAACGTCTGCGTTCTTGACCGCACACTGTGCGGGCGGGGGGGCAACTGCCCCGTACATCCCGTATGGGTCGAGGTCAGAAGAGATTTCAGGAATGTCCTTAAAAAGCATACGTTTGACGGTATGAAGGTAAAGATGAAAATGAAAATATCTGGAGCTTAAGCCGGACGGCCGCCATAGCGAATGTGGATTTTAACCCGGAATGCATTATAAAATAACAGGTACCAGTGCATTCCTCATGCGTGAAAGATTCATTTGAGGTATTTTTCTATGAATTTAAGTGGTTTTGGGCTTAGGGGCGCTTTAGCCGGAAATCAAAAAATCAAAGAAGCCGTTCATTGATACCGCTTTATGAAGCTTAGCATCGCCAGGAAATTGCTCCTTGGATATCTCACTATGGTCCTGCTGATCATTGCCACCTCCGCTTTCGGCATCTACAGTCTTGAAAAATTGAAAAGCAACAATAATGAGATCCTAAGGACCGATATCCCCCTTATTGAGACCGCAGGCAGGCTGAATGATGCCCTCATTTCGCAGGAATTTTATTCCAGGCAGTATGAGATCCTGCATAGTCCCGAAGTCCTCGCGCTTTCACTGGAAAAGAGCAGGGAGTTCGATGCGCTCCTAAAAAAGATCCGGACGGCCCCAGGCGTTCCCGCGGGCCGCATTGCTGCCCTGCATTCCGCCTATACGGCCATGTTTGCGAAAGGCGGCAAATATTTCAGGGACCATTCTTACGCGGCGGCGAAAAGAAAAAGATATGATTCCGTCATCGCGGGGGAACATCGGGAGCTTATGGGGCTGATCACGGGCATCTCCATAGAGGCCCGCCAGGACCGTAATTCAAAGATAAAGATGATATCCAGCATAAGCGGGAGCGCATCCAGGCGGGCCCTTATATTGTGCATAGCAAGCCTTCTTGCCGGCCTCGGCGCGACGGTTCTCATTACCAGGGCCATCGCAAGGCCGATATCACAGCTGAAGCAGACGACCCGGAGGATAGCGGAAGGCAAATTCGATCTGGTACCCGGCATAAACAGCGGGGACGAGCTTGGCGATCTGTCCGATGCCTTTAACGAGATGACAAGGAGACTCAGGTGTCTGGAGGAGATGTCACTGGATGCAAACCCGCTGACCAGACTCCCCGGCAACATCGCCATAGACAATGTCCTTAAAAAGAGGATAGAGGCCGGAGGCCCCCTGGCTTTTTGCTATATTGACCTGGATAACTTCAAGGCCTTTAATGACAGGTATGGTTATGCGAGGGGCAGCGAGGTCATCAGCGCCACCGGCAAGATCATTGCCAGGTGCGTGGACGAGGCGGGCGCCCCGGATGACTTTATAGGCCACATAGGGGGGGATGACTTTGTTCTCATAACCACGCCGGCCCGTTTCGCGGATACTTGCGGCAGGATAATAGCGGCATTTGACGGCAGTATTCGCGGCTTTTATGACGCCTGCGACCTGGAAAAAGGCTACATATTGGGCAAGACGCGCCAGGGACAGGAATTGAAATTCCCGATACTGACGCTGTCGATCGCAGTCGTCACGAACCAGTACCGCAGTTTCACGAGCCCGATAGAGATGGGAGAACTGGCCGCGGAGCTGAAAAACTATGCGAAGTCCATCCCGGGCAGCGGATATGTCGTTGATGGGCGCAGGAACAGCAAGAGCGGGGCGGCAGGCGCGAAGGTCGTGGGTCCCATCCCGGGCGCCTCCGCCAGGCAAAGCAAATGAAAGCCGCCACCGGATCAATTTTTTTTGTTTTAGTCCTGTCCCTTCTGGCAATAGCGCTGTCCGGCTGCGCGACCGCGAACAGGACGGTCAAAGAAAAAGAAAAAATTCCATCCGCGGCCGCAAGGCGGCATCTCGATCTTGCGAGGTTCTATTGCTCTTATAAAAGACCCGATTACAGGAAGGCATTAAAGGAATTCGAGCTATACCTTTCTTCCAGCCCGGCTGGCGCAGGTACCGATGAAATAAAGGACTGGATCGCAGTGCTGCGGAGGCTGAACGAATCCCGGCAAAGGACCAGCCAACTTACAAAAACGAACAGGCAGTTGAAAGACTCCCTGGACCGGCTGGAACGTCTTGATTTGGAAATGGAGCAGGAAAGAAAACAGGTCCGCTGAACCTGATGCTTGCGGCATGATCAATAAGACGTGTTTGTGTCCCGCAGGAGGGTCAGTTTTTCAACATATTTAATGGAATCTCTCAGTGTTTGCGTCATTATCCTTCTTCCGAAAAGGCCAGCCGCGGCATAGTGGAGATCAAGCCTGGCAAGCCGCTTTAAGATATATTTCCAGGAGTAAAACTGAACATTTGCCTTGCTAGTTTCGAGCTGTAAAGTTGCCGCGCTCATCTGTGCAGGTTTGAATACGACGTGCTGAAGGTTGTATTTGCTCCAGTCCGTGTGCAGTATCCTGCCCGCGCCCCGCATCTCATCGAATATTTTTGTGCCCGGAAGCGGCGTCAGAGCTATTATCTGGATAGTATCCAAATCGTTCCTGATGGCGAAATCGAGAGTCTGCCGTATGGTATCGGTGCTGTCCGTGTCCGCTCCGAGCACGAACATCCCATGGATGTGCATGCCGTGCTCTCTTACAGCCCCGATGCAGTTTTCGATGTCTTTGAGCCCCTGCTTTTTGTTGTACCGCTCCAGTGTGCCTGGATTAATGGACTCAAAACCGACATAGATCGTATGCACGCCGGCATCCGCCATCAGCTTCAGCAGTTCGGGGTCCCGTGCTACGTCTGTTCTTGCCTGCACAACCCATGTCTGGCCCAGTTTTTCCTCTATGATGGCGCGTAGCAGTTCTTTGGACCTCCGCTTGTCGGCAGTGAAATTGTCGTCCACAAAAAATTTCGTGCCGTGGTTTATACCACAGATGAACTTGAGCTCGGAGAGCACTCTTTCAACCGATCTGAACCTGTATTTTCTGCCGAACATCGGCACCACCGAGCAGAAACTGCATTCGAACGGGCAGCCCCTGGAAGTGGACACCGGGTATATAAAGGAGGGCTTCCAGCCATGAACGAGCGTGAAATCAGGGACCGGAAGGGCGTTCAAGCCGTACTCGTCCAGAAGAGGCCCTTGCGGGTTATGGACGGTGTTCCCTCCTTTTTCCCTGTATGAGAGACCTGCGATCCGGGCAAGCGGAGGACTGCCTGTAGCCAGGGATTCGATCAGGCCGGCCAATGCCCGTTCCCCCTCTCCCCGTATAACGAAGCCGGCATGCTCCAAGGCTTCATTGGGCATGAACGTGGGGTGCACTCCGCCCATGACGACGGGTATGTCCATTCTCTTGACTCTTTCCGCTATAGTGTATGCCCGCATCACAGTGTTGGTAAGGGCCGAAATGCAGACCATATCGCAGCCTTCTACGAAATCCCAATCCACGGGGGCGATGTTTTCAATAAAGGCCTTTACCTGATAGCCCCGTCCGGCCAGCATTGTCGCCAGAAGCGCGCTTCCGACCCTGGACATCGCGTATTTGCCAAGCAACTGAAAACCGGTTGAACCGGCCTCAATGAAAGCGATTTTTTTAATGTCCATGGCATCCTTTCGTCGAGTCCGGTTTTCTAGGAAAAAATCTCTTTGTGGATGAAAATTGAACTAAAGAAAAAATCTGGTTCCATGTTTCCAAATTAACACTTGTGGGGATTAAGTCAAGGCTGCTTTTTTTGGGGTGATGTTTTGGGCAAAGGGGGATTGATATCTTTTATGCGAAGCGGCTTATCGCAGAAGTCCAAAAATAAAGAAATGCCGGAGACGGGATTCGAACCCGTGCGGGGTTTCCCCCGAGGGATTTTAAGTCCCTTGCGTCTGCCAATTCCGCCACTCCGGCTTGGTTGATTTTAAAGAATTTTTTGAAAAGCCGTCAACAAAAGCAGCCTTTATTGTAGCAGATTGCAGCGTCGGAAAGCAGAAGAGAGCGGCAAGCTGATGTAATAGTGGAGGGGCAACCGTCTGGACAGAATATTCAGGAGAATTTCACGAATTCTTCTCAAACATGGAAGGCCATGCTATCTTTTTGATAGGAGAACAAAGGCTTTCACGACGTCAGATGCAAGCAGGTAAGTGCCCGAAGAAGAACACATCTCATTACTACCCGGTGTTCTCTGAGTCTGCGTGGCCACATAAGAGAGGAGCATGATGTTCAGATGGCCGATATGGGTAAAAAAAAGATTGGCTGGAAACAAAAACTAGCCCGCGAAATGATAGAGTATCTGATAAATGCCGCATATCTTACCCTTTTTTTCAGTGTTTTTACTACTTACCGCAGGTTGATACTTGCACATTATCAAATCAGCTACGGGCAATACGGGGTCAGCCTGATCAAAGCACTGGTCCTGGCAAAGATCATTATGATTGGGAATGTTTTGCGCCTTGGCAGAAGGATAGAAGATAAGCCTTTGATCTTTCCAACCTTATACAAGACGGTTGTGTTTACCCTGTGGGTTGCGCTCTTTAGTGTTATCGAGTCCACGATACGCGGATTGCTCCATGGTAAAGGCCTGGCAGGAGGCCTATCAGAGCTGGCAAGCGAACGCCGGTACGAATTTCTTGCCAGTGCACTGGTAGTATTTTTTGCCTTTATTCCCTTCTTTGCTTTCAGGGAATTAGAGCGGGTGCTGGGTGAAGGCAAAATAAGCCAATTGTTTATCCGGAGGAGCCGGGCTGCGGAACCCGGCCCGTCCGAATGTAAAAAAGAGCAGGAAAATGATGCTGACTAACCTTCATTTGACATATACATGCAAACATGCTAATGTTTTTATGTTTTAGGAGGGCGATATTAATAAAGGGAAACGGGAACTGGGAAACCGGACATCGGAATTCGAACCGAAAGGGGCCACGCCATGACAAAGATTACAAAAAACGTATCGGTAATGTGTTTTCATGATGAACTCTGCCAGGTTTACAATGCACTTATGACAGCGCTTAGTCTGCTTAGAGAGGGGTCGAAAGTAACTCTTTTTTTTGGCTCGCGCGGCGTGAATGCTATCCATAAGGACAAAGTAAATCGACTTAAGTGCCTGCCCGGCCAGCCGGAAGAAATGGGAGATGCGGTAATGAAGAGAATGGAAGAGATGGAGCTTCCCACAGCCGAGGAACTGCTTTTCATGCTATATAAGGAAGGGGCGCAGCTGCTCGCCTGTCCGCTCAATGTCCCTCTTTTTGGCATGAAGAAGGAAGATTTTGTTGAGGGCGTGGAGTTGGCAAATCCCGCGACATATTATAAGGAAATCATGGTGCCTGCGGACATGAACCTTACTTTTTGAATAGAGGAGTTTTTGAAACGGGAGGTATCATTGTTCCGGCTCATCTGAGCCGTCATAAAACTTCTCTATCTCTTTTTCTTCGATCTTTAGTTCAAGCGCAAGGTGCCTGGGCGAGGCCTTTGTCTGTCTTATGACCTCTTTCATATATTCCTCGTAAGAAATTGCGGAGCTCCAGCAGTGGTTGAAATGCTCCCTGAGTATGGAAGTGAGCCCTTCGGACACGATCTGGAAGCCTTTTTTAGTGGCCTCCTTTTCGCTGTCCTCCGGGATCCCTATCACCGTCATGCGGTCGTCTACCGTCATGTATCTCAGATCATGGAGGATCGGGCAGCCGCCGTACCTCACTTCGGCCCCTGCCTTCGCATAGAGGCTGCCCATGTACAGACGGTCATGGAAACGCGGCAGGAGATATTTCACGCTCACTCCATTCCTCGCCGCTTTCTCTATGGCGTTTAGTATGTCATCCGTCCGCTTCTTGTCGATGTGGCCCGGATGCCTCCCGGTGATGAGCCCCTCAACCTCGCGTCTGGCGTCAGACATGGAATCAACAACCGCAAGGAAATATTCGATCCTGGTGAAGGCCTTTGTTGCCCTTTCCACCTCCAGCAGGAGCTTTGACCTGCTCCGGCCTTCTTTTATGCTGTCCAAAAGCAACAGTATGGTGAAAAGAAGAAGGACGGATTCAATGACGAGCAGCGATATTTCGATTTTCATTTAGTGGAAAATGAATTGATGCCACTATCCGCGCTCCCGCCCCTGCCGTCAAGCGCTGTCACTTTCCAGAAATATGTCGTGCCGGTCTGGAGGCCTGTAACGCTCTTCTGGACCGTGTTCGAAGGCTGTGCCTGGCCGCCGCCACCGCACGATACGGCCGCCATCCCAGCCACAAGCGCCACGGCAATAAGAAGCAAAACCGCTTTCCTCCTCCTTTTTGCCTCGAATATGACCGCCGTAAATAATACCATGGAAAACATGGAATCTTCACTAGCGCCACCGCCTTTTCGGCCTGAGGCCAGCCGGACTCCATTGAAGGCCAGTTGGAAACTTTTATTGCCGGCCAACTGAACTGGGGGGCAGTTTTGGAAAGTCTGGTTCGTGCAGAGGAAAAACTGGTATGTCACGGGGTCCCCGTCCGGGTCTGTGGATTTGGACCACGTGAAGGTGACGGATGTGCCGAGCCCGGTCTGTCCGTTCGAGGGGCTTATGAGGGCCGGCGCGGACGGGAGCGCGTTCGGATTGGATATCCCGGAGATGAAGGCGTCCGTTGAGCCAGAGTAACCCCTTATGGCATTTTTGGTTATGAAATCAGGTGAATCCGTTTTGCCTGTGACGAAGGCGTCCCCGGCGGAGTCAACGGCTATGGCCGCGCCGGAATCATCGGAATTCCCCCCAAGAATGGTGGAGTAGACAAGGGCGCTTCCTGCGGAATTTATTTCCTCCACGAACGCATTCAATCCCCCTGCAATGCCCTGCACCTGGTTTTTAACCGGGAAGTCGGTGGATATCGTCTGCCCGGTGACAAACGCGTTCCCAAAAGAGTCCACAGCGATGCCGGCGCCTGAATCGTCCGCCGAACCCCCAAGAAAAGTTGAATAGAGAAGGGCGCCGCTTGGGCTGAACTTTGAGACGAAGATGTCTTTTCCTCCTCTGTAAGTCTGGATAGGGTTCAGGACCGGGAAGTTAGGGGAGTTGGTGCTTCCGGTGATATAAGCGTTTCCAAGGGCGTCCAGCGCTATTGCCGCTGCCCCGTCGTTTGACCCGCCACCGTGGTAAGTGGAAAAAACTATCTTCCCACTGGGGTCCAGCTTGGTAAGAAAGGCGTTTTGTGCCCCGAGCAACGCCGCCTGTCTTGGGTCTGCCGTCGGGAAGTCCAGGGAGCTTGTCGAACCAGTGACATACGCATTGCCCGATGCGTCCGCCGCAATGCCCGCACCGGTGTCATTGCCAGCTCCGCCAAGGAGTACGGAGTATCCCAGTTGCGAACCGCCAGCCAGTATCTTGGCCGCAAAGGCGTCTGTGGCTGATGGCCTGGCAAGGGGGGAATTCTGAGAGATAGGAAAATCACTGGAGGTGGCAAACCCCGTGATGAGGATATTGCCCGATGTGTCAAGCGCGATCCCGTTGGCTTCATCGTCCGCGCTCCCGCCAAAATATGTGGAGTACAGTATAGTGCGTCCGTCCGAGGAAAGCTCCGTTATGAATATGTCCCGGCTGCCCGAAAGAGAAGCCTGCAGCGGCGAGGCCAATGGGAAATTGGTCGAACTGGTAAAGCCCGTTATGAAGGCATCCCCCAGACGGTCCACGGCGATGGCATTGGCTTGAGCGGCCGCGCTGCCGCCCAGAAGGGTGGAGTATACGACGTGGGGAGTGGGAGACAGGCTTATCTTCGTTACAAAGGCATCGGTTTGGCCGGAGAAGGGCCTGTTATTGCTTGCCAGCGGGAAATCCGGCGAAGAAGTATAACCCGTTACGTAGATGTTGCCGCTTGAATCCACGGCTATGCCCTGCCCCTGGTCCTGCGCGCCGCCTCCGTAAAAGGTGGAGAACAGGAGTTGAGGGTCTATTACGAGGGGTCTTTTTTTATCGTATCTTGCGATCCGGAAAGCGGCCCTGTTTTTCCCTTCAAGGACGAACCCACCTTCTATGAAAACTTTTCTGTTGCCTGCGCCCTCCTGGTATATGCATGGTTTTAGAAAAAGCGCTTTTATGCCGGGGGTAAAGACGATGAGGTCACCAGTTTTGTCCACGGAGAGTTTGGAGCCCGGGAAATGGAGCCTGATCCTGCCGGGGTCCGCTCCGGGTTGCAAGATGAAATCCGCCTGAAATATCTTTGTCTGGTTGTTTTTTTCGAAGCCCGCCGGGGTGCCAGCCGAAAAAATGGCGCATATTCCGGGATATAGCCCCTGGTAATACAGCTTATTATAGCTTGGGACGGAAGTGATCCATTTTGAAGGGTCCCTGCCCCTTAGATAGTTGGTCGTGCCGGTAAGCCTTCCTGCGCCGGCCAGCATGGTCCGTCCAGCCGCTCCCTCGAAATCCATCCGCAGCATGCCGTTTAATTTTCTTCTTATTTTTTTGGGGCGGGTGTTTGCCCTTAACGCACCTGCGCGTGCTTTTTTGTTTGCTTCTTTTTCTTTTGCGCGCGGCTGTCCGGAAAAGAAAATTGATGCGCCTTTTGCGTCGAAGAAGACCAGATACCCGTCTTCCCTTGAAAGGAACTTCACCTTGCGGGAGGCCTGCCCCATATTTTTTTCGAATCCGGCCTGCCCGTTCTGAATAATGGGCAAAATGCTTTCCCGGTCAAGAATATTTTTATTTTCTTTTTTATTTTTTGCCAGGCATATATTATGCTCTCTGCCGCTTCCCCCCGCCCAGGTCCCGGCTGAAATGTCACCTTTCGCCGGGCCTGGATACAGAAGGCATACGGCAGCGGTAAGGAGCATGAAAAAAAGGGGAGGCCGCGAAGCTGATGGGCCCCTTTTCATATCCCCGCTATGAATTTGTCCACGGACATTGCCGGCAGGGAGAGCAACTGTACGCTCCCCCTTGCCCCAAGCTCAACGGACATATGAAGAATGGTCTCGTTGTCAGGAGCCTCCACTATATTCAGAAAGTCATAAGGGCCCAGCAGCGCGAATTGCTCTTTTACCTTCACGCCCATGGCCTCAAGCTCCTTATTTACCTCGAATATCCTCTGCGGCTTGCTCTTTATGGTCCTTCTTCCCTCATCCGTAAGTTTGCTTAGGATAACATATATGGCCATGGAAAAAGCCCTCCTTTCGGGTCTGCTTTTTTTTGACTTTTTTCGTTTTCCCGGACTGGCGGCAAATGAAACGTCCTAACTTTTATTTACGCTTAAAACAAACGGTTGTCAAATTTCTTATCCTTTTCATGGTCATTGCAGCGGCGTCTTCTTGTTGATGGCTTTTCCTGTTTACTGTCCATTTTTTTGGGGATAGAATTTTAATGGAAGGTTTTTCCACCGGTAAAAAAAGGAGGGTTCATTGGTGATAAAAATAAAAAGAGTCTATGAAAAACCTGACCGAGCCGACGGCTTCCGTATTCTCGTGGACAGGATGTGGCCAAGGGGGCTCAAAAAAGATGAGGCAAAGGTGGATGCCTGGCTCAAGGACATAGCGCCCAGCGCGGAGCTCAGGAAATGGTTCGGTCACGAGCCTGGGAAATGCGCGGAGTTCAGAAACCGTTACTTCAGGGAACTGAAAGGCAAAGGAGAACTGGTCTCCGGGTTGTCGGAAAAGGGCAGGGAAGGGACGGTTACGCTGCTTTACGGCGCGAAATACGAAGCGTGCAATAACGCCACGGTATTAAAAGAATTCCTGGAGAAAAAAGCCTGATCCTTTTTTAAATTGCCTGCCTGGTTCGTTCTGAAGTTTCCTTTGTTGACCGGGCCGCTTTGTTTGCTGCCTGATGATTCAATCAATGCTGCCGGCCATCCTCCGCATCGATATCTTTTTGAAACCGTGCGGGGGTAAAAATTCTTTTTCAGGGATCTTTTGGACGATACTTAGTTTTACAACCGTCCAGTCAAAGTAAAGTTTTCCTTTAAAATAAAAGTCCTTTTTCATCTGCCAGCCGGAGTCTTTCAATTTTCTGTATGCCTGCTGCTGCTCCACTGAAGGCAGTCCCGCTTCCAGCCCATAGGCCAGCGACATGCATGTGTCGAACTTGTTTTTAAGCCCTCCGGCCATTTTTTTTTGCTGGGCAACAAGGGCACTGTCTCTTGAGATCCATAACTCCTCGTATTTCCGTCCGTCCACTTTGATAATATATTTTTTGGTCCTGAAACCGGCGATCAGTCCGCCCGGCCCCGCGTTCACGATAACTACTTTCGGGGGCTTCGGACCCCTGCGAAGGCCAAGAAACCGGCTTACGGATGTCCGTTCCCTTGGGGGCAGATTTTTTATCACCCGGATTATCCTGGCCTTGACCGCACCGCAATACGCGTTCAGATCACCCTCCGAATAGGCCCTGTTTTCATGGTCTATCTGGACGACCCTGCTCCTTTTTGAAATGAAAATCGTCCGGACATTTTTAAATGAGGCCGGCCTGTATTCCAGCTTGCCCGCGGAATAAAGAATGCTGTTGCCGCTTCGGTCTACCTGGCGGACGCCCGTTCTCGCCGGTTTCATCCGGCGGACCGGGACCTTTTTTGCTGAGGCTTGCGTACCGCTATCCGCTTGTGCCGTTCTGGTTTCCTGAGGGAATCCGCACCCGGATATGAAAAGGACTATAAAGAGGACCGCCCGGAAGCAGACAGCCGTTTTGGTCTGACCGGTCTCCATACCTTTTAATAGCAGAAAAACAGGAGTGAATCAACCTCTTCTCCCGCTTGTACGGCCTTCAAGGCCATATAACGGCGTCCGGGTTCATCTTCCGGGGAAAATGCGGTTTTTGTTTTTTAAGAAATTTTGTGCGGGGTTGCGGGGGGCTTTTACTTCACCAGTTGGTTCATCTCGAATATGGGCAGCAGGACTGCAAGCACTATAAAGCCCACGATGCCGCCCATGATAAGTATCATCGACGGCTCAAGCAGGGCCAGAGACCTGTCCAGCCGTCTTTTGAAGTCCTCATCATAGGAGGTGGCCGCTTTTTTTACCGCTTCACCCAACTGGCCGCTCTTCTGTCCTGTCGCAAGCAGCTGGGTAAAGACGTGGGGAAACCCGTGCAGGGCCTGGGACAGCTCCGCGCCTTCCGAAAGCCGCTGCCTTGCCTCCATCACCTCTTTTTCAATATGCAGATTGCCGCTTGAGGGGCCGGAGAGTTCCAGTGCCTTGAGCACCGGAAGGCCTCCGTCCAGCAGGAAGCCCAGTGCCCGCGTGAACCTGCTTAAATAGAGGCTCTTCAGGAGTTTGGAGTTCATGAGCATGGCGTCTATCTTCACCCTGTTCTTCCTGTAATAGGACCTGAAGCCATAGCCCGCGATTATCACCAGCAAAAAGATGGCCCACCAGTAGTTTATGAACACCCCGCTTATGAACATGAGCAGCCTGGTGGCAAGCGGCAGGGCCTTGCCGGAGTCGCTGAATATCTTTGTTATCTTGGGCATAACGAAGGCGAAGATGAATGAAAGTATCACCGCGCCCACCATCACCATGAAGGCCGGGTAGATGAGGGCGGCCTTCACCCGGGCCTTTGTCCGTGCCTCCTCGTCCAGGAAATCGGCCAAGCT
>JAKAGP010000306.1 GCA_021825785.1 Nitrospirota bacterium | reverse complement strand
AGCAGCGCCGAAACCATCGAGCTGATCGTGATGACGAGCGCGATCAAGGCGAACAGCAACCGCTCCTCGGGGCGCACCGGCCCATTCGCTCGGTCGCCGCGATCACTGGCCGCATGTGTACCAACAGGAGCCGCCCGCTTCGGCTCCCTGGGCAGCGCGAAGACATAGAGCGGCAGCAGCACCGCGAGATGGATTCCGGCATAGACCAGACAGGTGTCCCGCCAGCCGAAGTGCGAGACCAACATGGCCGAGAGCGGCCAGCAAGCGGTGCTGGCAAAACCAGGCAAAACCATTTCGCGGCGTTGCCTTTAGCGGCAAGCAGGCAGGGATGATAAAAATCAAAGATTAAGACAACGAAGCGAGCCGGGATTAATGAGGGGGTCAGATGTTTTTTAAAGAGATAATGGGCTGGTTCTCCAACGATCTGGCGATAGACCTTGGCACTGCTAACACCATTGTATACATGAGGGGAAAGGGAATCATATGCAATGAGCCCTCAGTGGTTGTGTTGCGTAAAGATACCAAGGAGGTGATCGCTGTGGGTGCGGAAGCCAAAAGGATGCTCGGCAAGACGCCTGCAAGTATACATGCCATAAGGCCTATGAAGGAAGGCGTTATCGCGGATTTTGACGCAACGGGCGAGATGCTCAAGTATTTTATAGAAAAGGCACATAACAGGCACAGCTTCATCTCACCGAGAGTCATAATCGGCGTGCCATCCGGCATAACCCAGGTGGAGCAGAGGGCCGTAAAGGATGCGGCGCGGTCAACGGGAGCGCGTGAGGTCTACCTGATAGAGGAGCCGATGGCGGCAGCCCTTGGCGTGGGACTCCCGGTCGGCGAGCCGTCCGGCAGCATGATAGTGGACATAGGCGGCGGGACAACGGATATAGCAGTAATCTCTCTGGACGGCACAGTCGTAAGCAAGACCGCCAGAGTCGGGGGCGATAAAATGGACGAGTCCATCATGGTCTACATAAAACGCAGATACAACCTCATGATAGGCGAACGCACTTCAGAGACAATAAAGGTAGAACTGGGCTCCGCATGCAAGTTCGACCACCATGAGCCAAAGACGATGGAGATAAAGGGCAGAGACCTTGTCTCAGGTATACCAAAGACCTTCACAATAAACGAGGACGAGATAATGGAGGCCCTGCAGGAGCAGGTCAATACAATAATTGAGACGATCAAAACGGCGCTTGAAAACACACCCCCGGAGCTTGCCGCCGACATCGTGGACAATGGGATAGTCCTAGCAGGTGGCGGAGCGCTCTTAAGCGGACTCGACGTCCGCGTAAGGGAATCCACTGGGCTGCCGGTAAGTGTTGCCGAAGACCCTCTTACGGCTGTGGTCAATGGCGCCGGAAAGATGCTGGACGATCTGGAACTCTTAAAGAGGATAGCGGAAGGTCAGTAGTTCCGAACATGTGGTAGAATTTTATTCCTTTGAAATGATCAGGATATTCACGGTAAATTATCACAATATATGTTTTAAGCCGCTTCGCATTCCTCTTCCATGTTCACCTTTCTCTATTATTCAAATTATTGTAATTTTTGCCCCTTTTGAATGCTATAAGGAAGAGAGGATTGTAGATGAAATGTCAGATTATTAAAAAGGCCGTATTTCCTGCCGCCGGAGCGCAGACCGGTCTACGGGCTTCTATTCAAGGGTAAACGCTATGATGCTGGTGACAAGCTCGGGTTCCTACGAGCAACTGTTGAGCTTGCATTAAAGGACAGAGTATTGGGCAACGGTTTCCGGGAATTCCTCGCTGACCTAATGAAAGAGCAATTCGCCGGATCCTGAACATAAGGCGAAAAATTACAAATCTTCTGCCGTCCAAAAAAGAAGTCTAAGCAATTTCGTTTGCTGTTCGTGTCCAAGATAAATTTTAACTTGACATGAGCAATAAAGACTCGAAGAATGTTGGCCTCAGCCGAACGCTCTTAGCATGTTTCTCCTGATAAGCGCCAGTGTCCCAAATCATTCTCTGCACATAGTTGAGGGCATACTCTGCTATATTAGACCACTCTGCGCCGGCGAGGAGTGCTGGACGTAACCAGGTTTTGTGGGAGGAGGAAAAAGTGATCCGCATGCGACGGGAACCAAAGACGTCAATAGCCGGGGGTTATTTATACGGGCGAAGCCGGCCTGTTGCAAGTCCCTACAAGACCCTGCACTGGTTGCGCATCTCAAAACCCTTCAGTTCCGGCACATTTCCCCCCCCCGGCCCCTTGTACAGGGCCATCACCTTGTGCGTCCCGCCCATCGTGCCGGGCAGCAGCAGGCCCTTTAATTTCAGGATGCCGGCCTGGTCGAGGCTGGCAAGGACCTCCTCGATCCCCAGAGACACCAGATACGTGCCCTGCGGGCAGAAGCCGGCACAACGGAACCCCGCCTCTTCGCCGAACACCTTCAGGGCGGAAAAGTTCACGTGCGCCGTCATGTCCATCTCCCCCACGTTCACATACGGGTCTTCAACCACCCTGTGCCTGTAATAGCAAAGCAGTGTGCCGCGGTCGCGCTCGGGGCTGTAATAATCCCATGCCGGGTAGCCGTAATCCACCACAAGCACGAAACCCTTACGGAGCACGCCCGAGACCTCCAGGAGCCAGTCCCGCAGGGCGAGATTCACCTCCGTCCGGTAGCCATCCGGCAGGAGCGACGGCAATTCCCCGCCCGGCATGCCGGGCTGCCCCTCGGACGGCCCAGGGGAAAACATCTTCAGGTACTCCTCGATCCGGTCAGTGGAAACCGCGGACAGCGCTTCGACAAATGCGCCGTCTTTAAAATCCACCATCACCTCCCTGGCCTCGCCCCCATCCATTTGCACCAGGTGCACGGGAAAGGCGTCCAGAAGCTCGTTGGCAAGCACGGCCCCATTTACGGGCCCTGCATCTGCCTTTAATGCGTCCGCCCAGGAGACCTTGCCCGCATGCTCATCAAGCAGCCCCTGCTGGAATTGCCTCAGCGCGGGGTTAAGCTCGACCAGCCGGTAGCTGACCGAGTCATAAAACTCCGCGTTTCGCCCCTTGATCCCGTCCAGGATGTCCTTGGCCATATAGCCCTTGCCCGGCCCCTGCTCCGTAACGTGAAAAGCCCCCCTGCCAAGAAGACACCACATCTCCTCAAGCTGCTTCGCCAGCATCCAGCCGAATGCGGGGTGCAGGTGCGGGCCCGTGTAAAAATCCCCCGCCTTTCCTATCTCCGTCTGCGGCCTGGTGTAATAGCCGGCCCCGGGCTCGTAGAGCGCCATTTCCATGAACGCCTTGAAGGTAATCGGCCCTTCGCGCAGTATCCGCTCTATTATCTTCTGCCTGACTGAAATCCCCATCCTGCTATTTTAAACCTTCCCCGCCGCCGATATCATCCGGGGAGGGAAACACGCCCGCAGACCGGGGCGTCCAGGTCCTGGCGTGGTGCCCCAAAAATAACTTGAAATAGTTCTGTCATTTCCCGAAATACCCTTCCTCCCGCCTATGACCGATATCCGCCCGGCCTTTCGTTCGGCTCGCGCGGTTCCGGGCGTACACAAACGGCTTTATTTAGGCGCCTTTCA
>JAKAGP010000305.1 GCA_021825785.1 Nitrospirota bacterium | reverse complement strand
CCTTGGTAAGCTCATCGCGCCTGCTTTTGAGATGCAGCAGAGTGGATATCTTGCCCTTAAGAATAAATTCCTTTGCCGGGCTGACGGTAGCAACGGAAGCACGCGCGGCCCTGATAAGGTCATCTGCGGTGTAGGTCAACCTCGTGCTTACCCCTTTCCTTTTAAGCGCTTGCTCGATCTCCTTGCGCTTGGCGGCTTTCACTGCAGGCGCAGAGGGAAATTCCTGCAGGAGGTCGAGCATCACCCTGGTGTGCACGTCGCAAATGGCCTCCAGTTCAGGAAAAAGCGTTTGAAGAAGCCTTTTTATTTCGGTTTTGCTTTCCGATATCTGGTCAGTTAACGATTCCCTCTACCTTGCAAGATCTCTAAGGTCCTGCAGGTCCTGGGATATGGCAATCTGAGAAACAGAATCCTTGTTGGCCAGGATGAATCGGGCAATGGTAAGAGCGTCTTTTTTGTCGGTCTTCGTTTTCCGGAGCGAGAGTTTGGCAAAATTGGCGATCAGCAGAGGATTGATAACAATGGCGTTGATCCCCTTTGAGGTGAGGAACGAAAAGAGATTGATGTGATAGCACGCGGTCGACTCCATTGCCACCATTGCCTCGGCGAAGACTTTGCAATTGTTTTTCAATGCCTTGTACAACTTTGAAAACCCTTCCTCGTTCATGGAGAAGGTCATAGAAAAGCGGCTCTCCCCATTTTCATCCAGACCATGGGCAGATGATGTCTCCTTGGAGATATCAATCCCCACAAAAAGCTTGCACACGCCCTCACCTCCTGTAAACTGGTTTCGGTAAGACAGGGTCTGCCTCCCAGCCAATCCACCTTTGTTACAAGGGTTCGAAGACCCAATCAACCTATAAGGGCTTTGGGAGGCAGGGGACACACAGTACTCAGGATTCTTAGACCCAGGACGCACCAAGTCCTCCTGCCTTTTTCCCCTTCTTTTATAACACACACTGCGGGTAGGTGGACGTACACCTCGCATCAGGTAATCAATCCCCGCAAAGGCAGGATTCCTTCTTCATCCCCGCCGTTTTTTGAGGCGGGGTTTTTTTTGGTGAGTCATGGACTCCGGGTCCAGGAGCCTGCGGGCCTCCTTTTCGTCCATGTAGCCCAGTTGCACAACCAACTCCCGCACCGTCTTTTTTCCTTCCCGCGCCTTTTTGATCACCTCCGCTGCCTTGTCGTATCCTATTGCCGGGGACAGCACGGCGCCGGTCATCTGGTTTTTATCAAGGCACTCCTGCATGTGTTACGCATTCACCTCGAAGCCCTCAATGGCCTTTTGCAAAAGCAGGGAAGCATTGCCCAGAAGCGTTATGGACTGAAGCAGGTTGTGCGCTATCACCGGCAACATGGTGTTTAGCTCAAACTCCCCCATGGCATCCCCAAGGGCAACCGTAAGGCCGTTGCCTATCACCTGGGCCCCTATCATCCGCACCGCCTCGGGCATCACCGGGTTTACCTTGCCTGGCATTATGGAGGAGCCCGGCTGGACGGCTTTAAGCCTTATTTCATTAAGGCCGCAGGCGGGGCCGCTGTTCATGAGCTTAAGGTCGTTTGCCATTTTTATGAAGGCGGATGCGGCGGTCTTGAGCCTGCCTGAAAGGGCGAGGGCGGCATCCTGCGAGGCCTGCGCCATGAAATGGTTTTGGGCCTCCTTAAGCTCAAGGCCCTTTTTAAGCTCAAGGCTTATCAGACGGGAGAGGACTTTTGCCACCCTGCCGCCAAAACCGGGGGGAGTGTTGATTCCGGTGCCTACAGCGGTGCCTCCCATGGCAAGCCTGCGGAGCGCCGGCAGGGAGGAATTCAGCTCTTCGATAAGGTGGCCCGTCTGCGCGGCCCAGCCGGACAGCTCCTGTCCCAGGGTCACGGGCATGGCGTCCATCATGTGGGTCCTGCCGGTCTTGACGACGGTCTTATACCGGGCAGCTTTTTTGTCCAGCGTGTTTTTAAGCCCGGCCATTGCGGGCAGGAGTTTCCCGGTTACAAGAAGCAGCGCGGAAAGATGTATGGCAGACGGTATTACGTCATTTGAGGACTGCCCCATGTTCACGTGGTCATTCGGGTGGACGGGGTGCCTGGTGTTTTTTATGCCGGTGAGCATCTCGTTTGCCCTTGTTGCGATCACCTCGTTTACGTTCATGTTCGTGGACGTGCCGGAGCCGGTCTGGAATATGTCTACCGGAAACTGATCATACATCCTGCCGGAAAGAATCTCTTTTGAGGCCCTCATGATTGCGCGGGCCCTTTTTTTATCCAGCAGCCCCAGTTCGCTGTTTACGGCAGCACAGGCAAGTTTTATATACGCTATCGCGCGGAAAAATACGGGATGGAACCTGGCCCCGCTGGAAGGAAAGTTGTCAAGCGCCCTTTCCGTCTGCGCCCCCCAGTAGGCCTCAGCCGGCACCTTTACCTTTCCAAGCGTGTCTTCCTCTTCCCTGAATTTTTCGCCCCTTGTCATATGGACGCCTCCTCCCTGCCTTAAATTATCGAGCGCCTATCGGGTTAAAACCGGGTTTAAAGCCGCAAGGCGCGTGAACTGGGGATGCTTCCCCTTGCATGGCATTTATAGCAGAGGGCGGGCGGGTTTGCAAGGATGAGCTGTGAATTGACAAGGATGAATATGCCCAAAACCCAGAGCAAAAGGGAGACAGCAAAAAGCCCTGCCCTTATGGCTCCAAGAAGTTTTTGTTTTTTACGCTCCCGTTTAACATATTCCACGGCGATGCCCCAGAGGCCGTAAAAACCGTGATAGATGACGGCAGAAAGGAAAATAATATAGAAGGCCCACCAGCCAGGCCGGGACAGCCGTAAAAAAACGGCGCCGTGAAAAAAATCACCGTTTATACCGGCGATTTTTCCCCCGCTTCCATGAAAATGTATAACGATAAAATGCACCGCAAGGAGAAGGACAAGCACAAGGGCGCTGGCCCTCTCAAGAAACCACCCGGCCATGCGGTTTTTAATTTTATGGTCTTTTTTATGTGCGGGTTTTGTATTTTTCATCAGTGTTTTTCATTTCATTTCAGCTTATCTCATCATAAGACGGGCCCCGGCAAAAAGAAGCAGAAGGCCCAAAAGCACGGCGGCCCGGAAGAGGGCCTTTTGAAACCGGCTTGGCGTTCCGGCCTCAAGCAGCATCACCCTTATGCCGTTTAACCCGTGGGCAAGGACAAGGGCCAAAACTCCCACCCCGGTGAGCCTTACGGCCGGCCGGGCGTAAAAGAAAAAGCTTCTTATGGCCTCGTACCTGGATGGGTCTTTAAGAAAATAAAGCATATAAAGATGCGGCAGGATGAAAAGCGCAAGCAAAACGCCCGAGCCCCGGTGCAGTATGAACGCCCAAAAACCTGTGCCGGACCTGTACTTCATTCGGACCCCTTAAGAGGGGAAAACTTTTTTTTGTTTTTGACTTTTTTGATTTTTTTGACCGCCAGCCTTTTAAGGCTGGATATGTTGCCGGTAATATCAATGGACCTGGGGCAGACCTCATAACAGTTGTAAATGGAATGGCACCTCCAAAGCCCGTTTTCCCCTGATACCGTTTCGAGCCTTTCCCTCCCAGC
>JAKAGP010000304.1 GCA_021825785.1 Nitrospirota bacterium | reverse complement strand
ATGAAAATGGGCATCTGCGGAGAGCACGGCGGCGAACCCAAATCCGTGGAGTTCTGCCACAGGATAGGGCTCAACTACGTCAGTTGTTCCCCCTACAGGATCCCCATAGCCAAACTGGCCGCGGCCCAGGCGGCGGCAAAGGGGAAAACGGGCGCGGACCTCTCCAGAGCCACTGTTTAAAAAGGATTTTCCCGCTACCGGCGGCGGTCTTTTCGACCGCCGCCAGCTTATCTTATAACCACAATTTCAAGTTGACAAAGCCCCCGGAATTTTGGTTTTCTAAAAATATCATGGGAGTTGCCGAAGCAAAAAAATACATAGCACAGTTGCATAAAAAACAGAGCGATCCCGGCAACTGGCCGGATTACCTGACGGGGCTGCCCGGCAAGGCCGCGATCCTGCGGGAACTGGACCGGGTTTATTCCCGGCTTGGCCAGTACGCCGTGGCCTATGTGAGGGTTTCGAACGTTTATCCCTTCCTCATAAAATACGGCTACGAGCACCATGCGGACCTCATAGAATGGGCGGCGGCCATACTGAAGCCCACGGAGGACCGGGCGAAGGACTCCTTCGTGGGCACGATAGATACCCACGACTACATCATAATTTCAAGACAGGCGGACCTGGATGAAATATTGAAGGAGGCCCGGGACCTGTTCGCCAAAAAGGCAAAATCCCTGTATATCGCCGAAGACCGCAAGAAAGGGTATATTCTTTCCTTCCAGGCCAACGGCAAAAATGTGTGCGTGGGGCTCATGGGGTTCCTTTGCGCCTGCGTCAAGGAGAAGACCTCCATCCCGAAGCTGGACCTTCTGCCGCATCTGGCGGGCCTCTGCTCGGAGATGGAAAAAACATCGAAGGCTGGCCCCTGCCCGGAGCCGGAAAAGTCGGCCAGGGCCTGATTTCTTAAAAAACCGCCCTCCCGGACGCGCGCTCCCTTCCTCAAAGACTGGCGGATATCAGATCATGCCTTGCGGGACGGAAACAGCCAGCAAAATTCCGTGTTAAAATAATCCATGAGCTTTTTTACGCCGGAGGCGACCCCGGAAGAGATCAGGAAGGAAAGGCACAAGGCGCGCGAGTTGCGCCAGTCCGGATGGTGGAAGAGGAAAAGAAGCTCCGGAGTCTGCCATTTCTGCGGCGGGAAGTTCCACCCCTCGGAGCTGACCATGGAGCACATCGTGCCGCTGATGCGGGGGGGGAAGTCCGTGAGGCAGAATATAGTGCCGGCCTGCAGGCAGTGCAACCAGGGAAAGAAAAACCTGCTGCCTGTGGAATGGGAGGATTACCTGCGCGGCCTACGCCGTGCTGACGACGATATCTCCGGGCAGCAGCTTTAAAAGCTCCTCCACCGCCTCCGCGAGCGACCCCTCCGACGTGCTCTCCAGCGTGACCAGTATGCTGTAGCGCTTCTCCCCGATCTTCGGATAGGAGCCTATCTCGACCATCGGGAATTTCCTGGCCACGGCGTCAAGCGATTCGGCAATCAGGCATTCCTCGCCGTTCAGATAAATGCGGCGCAGGTGGTATGGCTCGCCCCGGAAGCGTTCCTTCAGGGCGAGGAACTTCTTTCTCAGGAACTCCGGTATCCCCGGGAAGACATACACGTTTTCCACCCTCACGGGAGGAAAATTTATGCCGTTTAATTCGATAACCTCGGCCCCCCTGGGCAGCTCCGCCATCCTCAGGGCCACCTCGGAGGTCTGCATCCCGCACCGCTCGATGATGGCCTGACGGTACCGCTCGTTCATTACCGTATCCAGGCCGAATGCAGCGGCAACGCCCCTCATCGTCACATCATCGTGCGTGGGCCCGACCCCTCCGGAGGTAAAGACATAATCGTATTTCCTCGAGCAGGAGGCCACGGTGGCCGCTATCTCCTCCACGATATCGGGGATCACGGCTATGCGGCAGAGGTTCACCCCGAGCGCTCTCAGCTCTTCGGCCAGGAAGTGGGCGTTTTCATCCCTCACCTTCCCGGATAGTATCTCGTTGCCTATTATGATGACCGCCGCCGTCCTGGGCACCATCCGCCCTCCCCTATCGATGATCTCAATGGCCTGAGGCCATTCTCATTTTAAATGTTTTACGGACATCTCGCAAGCTCCCGGCCCTCACTCATCGGTCCTTTGACGAATCATATGCCAGGGTGCGCCCCGTGCCGCGCGTCTTTTATGTGATATAATCAGAAAACCATCCCTGGAAAATTGAAAGAGGAGAGCAATGGACATCAAATCCGTACTTGTCACGGGTTGCTGCGGCTTCATCGGATGCAGGACCAGCCAGGAGCTTGCAAACCGGGGCTACCGGGTCCTGGGCGTGGACAATATGAACGACTATTACGACCCGAGGCTCAAGCAATACCGCCTGAAGGAGCTGGAGAGGCTCGGGAATTTCACCTTCCACCGCCTGGACATAGAGGAAAAAGAACCGATTGATGAACTCTTCAAGAAGGAAAAATTCGACGCCGTCATAAACCTCGCGGCGCGCGCCGGCGTGAGATACAGCCTCGCAGACCCTTATGTTTACATGCGCACAAACGCCATGGGCACCCTGAACCTCCTGGAGGCGGGCAGGCGAAACGGCCTTAAAAAATTCGTTCTGGCGTCGACGTCCTCCCTTTATGCGGGGGGACAGATGCCCTTCGTGGAAGAGCTGCCCGTGAACACTCCCATCTCCCCCTATGCGGCCACCAAAAAGGCCGCGGAGGCGATCTGCTACTCTTACCACTACCTCTACGGCACGGACATATCCGTCCTCAGGTATTTCACCGTCTACGGCCCGGCCGGCAGGCCGGACATGAGCATCTTCCGGTTCATAAAGTGGACGGACGAGGGCGTGCCGCTGGAGATATTCGGCGACGGCTCGCAGAGCAGGGACTTCACCTACGTGGACGATATCGCCCGCGGCACCGTGGCCGCGATGGAGGCCAAGACAGGATACGAGGTCATAAACCTCGGGGGCAACAGCCCCTTCAAGCTAAGCTACATGATAGAGCTTATAGAGCGCTGCCTCGGCAAAAAAAGCGAGAAAAGGTTGAAACCCTTCCACAAGGCGGACATGCAGGCCACATGGGCGAACATAGAAAAGGCCAAAAGGCTGCTTGGCTGGCAGCCCCGCGTCACGCTTGAGGAGGGGATGGAGAAGACCGTCCGCTGGCATATGGAAAACAGGGACTGGCTGAAGGACGTCCGGCTTTGAGGGGAAAAACGGTGGTAAACTTCTTTATGAGAGGCAAAACCGAAAACATGGCATGGGCGCATGGCCGGCATAATCGAGACATACCGGGAGCAGACAAGAAGGCTCTGGGCAAAGGACATAAGCCGCTGCAGCCGGCCCCGTGCCTGGTTTTTCAGGTTCCTGAAGGCCTTTGTGCTGGTGGCCGCCGGTTTCCAGGACAATGAGATAACCCTCAGGGCGGCCAGCCTCTCCTACACGACGCTTTTCGGCCTTGTGCCGTTTCTGGCAATAAGCTTCTCCCTTCTGAAATCCCTCGGCATGCACAACAGGATAAGGCCCCTGCTGCTGGGCTTCTTCGCCCCCCTGGGCCCGCAGAGCGCGGCCATGGCCGACAGGATAAT
>JAKAGP010000303.1 GCA_021825785.1 Nitrospirota bacterium | reverse complement strand
ATAGCTTTGGAGGCGATTCCGCAGTCAAAAGGATAGCGGAGATCGTTCAGAACCTCCAGACCACAGGATTGAGCCATAACAGAGTGATAGTAATGGAGGTATTCGGCCGCTATGCCGGCCACACCGCACTTCGCGGCGGGATCGCCGGGGAGGCGGACTGCATCCTGATACCAGAGATCTCAGTGGACTTTGATGTCGTTTACCGCCACATGAAGAAAAACTTCACCGAACGTGTGCTCGCAAGCGATGTTAAGGCAGGCACTTACAGCATAGTGGTGGCCGAAGGCATAACGGACGCCAAGGGAGAGGTAATCACAGATAAAGCCGCGGGCATAGACGCCTTCGGCCACGCGAAGCTGGCCGGAGCGGGCAAATATGTGAGGAAGCAGATGGAAGAACGCATGAAAAACGACCCGGAAATAAAGGAATTTATGCAAAAGGCATACATGTGGACCCCGGGCGTTTACGAATTGCCCGAGATACGGGAGGTGACGCCGGGACACCTCGTCCGTTCAGGCAAAAGTTCCGCTTATGACGTGAATTTCGGATTGCGCACGGGCGCGGCCGCTGTACTCCTTTTAAAAGACGGGATAGCGGGCGTTACCCTTGTCGATGTAAATGATAAAAAGATCGAGTACATACCTACGGAAGATGCGATAAAGCAAAGAAAAGTGGACCTGGATGAGCTTTCTCTCTATGAGAGCCTGGGCCTCTGCTTTGGCAGGGAACCTGAGCCGTTTGTCCCCACTCCCGTTAAAAGAGGACTGCCAGTATCAAGATTTTTTTAACGGAATCAACCTTTTTTTATGCAATAGCTCTAGCAGTTCTTTAACGTTTAAAGTGTTTGCTATGTTTTTGGGTTCCAGCCAGGCCCTGCGGGCTATGGCCACCCCGTAGGACATGTAACTGAAGTGGTCCAGGATATGGGCGTCGGTATTGATGACGATCGGTATGCCCATATCGCCGGCCCTTCTGGCGGTAGTATCATTAAGGTCCAGCCGGGACGGAAACGAGTTTATCTCCAGGGCCGTCCCGGTTTCAAGGGCGGTCCTGAGCACTGCTTCCATATCCACTTGGTAGGAGTCCCTTTCCCCCAAAAGCCTTCCCGTCGGATGAGACAGCGTAGTTACGAAAGGGTTTTCCATGGCAGCTATTATCCGTCCGGTGATCTTCTCTTTTGTCTGCCTGAAGCCTGAGTGGACGGATGCGTTCACAACATCGAGTTTAGAGAGAATATCGTCCGGGAAATCAAGAGCCCTATCGCTTCGTATATCTACCTCCACGCCTTTTAAAACCCTGAATGCCGTTTTATCCAGCTTCCTGTTTATGGCGTCTATCTGCCTAATCTCATCGAGCAGGCGCTCTTCGTCAAGCCCCCGAGCGATACCCAGCCCCTTAGAGTGGTCCGTTATGGCCACATAGGACCACCCTCTTTTCATTGCGGCCTGGACGATCTCATCTATGCTGTAGTTCCCGTCGCTCTGCTTTGTATGGACGTGCAGGTCCCCTTTTATGTCCTCGATCCGTACGAGGTTTGGCAGTTCTCCCTTAAGAGCGGCCTCGATCTCGCCAGAGTCCTCCCTCAGTTCAGGCGGGACCAACGGCAACCCCAGCGCCTGGTAGACATCCACCTCTTTTTCGCCGCCTATTCTTTTCCCCTTCTTGTCGAATATCCCGTATTCATTTATCTTGAGCCCTTTTTTTACTCCCATTTCGCGAAGCCTGATGTTGTGCTCCTTGCTCCCGGTGAAATAGCAAAGGGCGGCCCCGAAAGCGCCCTCCTCCACCACTCTAAGATCGGCCTGAACGCCCTCCGTGAGGATGACGGTGGATTTGGTGTCTCCTTTGGCTATTACCTGCCTTATCTTTGAAAGGCCGGTAAAGACGTCCATTACCTTTCCGGGGTCCTTCGAGGTAGCCAGTATGTCTATGTCCCCTATCGTCTCTTTCCAGCGTCTTAAGCTTCCGGCGATCTCAAGCTGCTTTACCGGGGCCCTAGCCCGCAGGGCGTTTATCAGCTCCAACGCGACAGGGAGGATCTTGCCGATGGGCTTTCTCTCCGTCCCCATCCTTGCCAGGCCTATTCCCCTCAATATGTTCTGTTCGGTCTTTTCTTTTATCTTGGGTATGGCCCCCTTCAGGCGGTGCTCCGCTGCAAGCTTCGCCAATTCCGCTATGTCTTTTATCCTGAACTTTTCGTAAATGGCCCTGGCGGTCTTGGGGCCCAACCCCGGCACGGTAAGAAGAAGAGAGAGACCTTCCGGTATTTTTTCCCTTGCAGTTTCATAGGCCTTGCATGTCCCTGTCTGAACGATTTCCATGAGCTTGGAGGCAAGGTCCTCGCCAATGCCTGGTATCTTCTTAAGCTCCTCTTTGCTCATTTTGGAGATGTCGCTGGGATGGCCCTCCACTACCATTGCAGCCCTCCTGTAAGCACGGACCCGAAACGGGTTCTCATCGGAAAGCTCAAGCATGTCCGCTATCTCAGAAAATATCCTGGCCGCCTCGCTGTTTATCATCTCACACCCGCAAGGGTCTTTTTATTTTCCTTTTTCTTTTTCTTTTTACCGCTCATAATCTGGCCAAGCTCCAGGGCATTCTTAGGCGCATAGCCCTGTGCGTCGTTATTAAAGTAAATAAACACCTCCCGTCCCCCATCGATATAATTGTTAATCCTGCGGGCGTCCTCCCTCAGTTCTTCAGATGTGTAGGAGCCGCCGTAGGTGCCATGCCCGTGTCTTCTTATGTACACAAAACCTGCGGTAAGAGGCAGTTCCCGCAGGAATTCAGGCCAGTCGGCCATGCAGAGGGCGCAGCCGCTTTCCGCCAGGGCCTCTAAAACCGTCTCGTCCCTTACCCAGGACTCGTTCCTGAACTCAAACGCGTTTTTTGCCTTATACGGTTTCAGCTACCTCAGAAAATCCACGAGCCGTCCCGCGTCCGCCTTGAAGGCGGGAGGGAGCTGCCAGAGCACCGCGCCTATTTTGTCCCTGAGGGGCTCTATCCTTTCAAAAAATCTTTTAAGCGGAAGGGACGGGTCCTTCAGCTTTTTAACATGTGTAATGAACCTGCTGCCCTTGACCGAGGCCAGGAAATTTCCCGGGGTCTCGTCATGCCATTTCCTGAAGGTAGACTCACGGGGAAGCCTGTAGAAAGTCACATTGAGCTCCACGGTCCTGAATTTTTCGCAGTAGTAGCCAAGCCATTTGCTCCTGGGGAGTCCTTCTGGATAGAAAACGCCCTTCCAGTGATCATATGAAAAGCCGCTGCATCCTATGTGCACCGGTGTGATTTTGCGGGCGGTCATACGAAAATTCTATCATGATTCTGTTAGAATAAACGCTGAGTGAACGGTTAGTGAGTGAATGATGATAAATCAGAAAAATCCTTACATTCGATTCCCGCAAGGGAATACATGAGACCTCATGAGCGAGCAATACAGCATAAAAATACCTGTTTTTGAAGGCCCCCTGGACCTCCTTTTGCACCTCATCAGGAAAAACGAGGTGGACATATACGACATACCCATCTCCCTGATAACCCATCAGTACCTGGAATATATCAGGCTCATGAAAGAGCTTA
>JAKAGP010000302.1 GCA_021825785.1 Nitrospirota bacterium | reverse complement strand
GTCTTCTGGTTTATGCATGGGCCCTGTTCGAAATCGGGGAGTTGGACAAAGCGGAAAAAGAACTCTTCAAAATGGAGGGATTCATAAATGAAATCGGCAGTCTTCTGCTTAGTTTGGCCCACGGATACACAAAAGCCTATTTTGCGGGAAAACGTGGAGAGGAAGAGACCTGTCTGAATTTTTTGAATAAAACCCTTACAGCGGGAAGGAAAAGCGGATATTTCCTGGTGATCATGGCTGTGCCGCGCTTTATATGGTCTTACCTATGCCCGAAAGCGCTTGAGGCCGGCATGGAAGTCGAATATACGCGCGGCATCGTTAAAAAACTGGGGGTAATTCCGGCCGGCTATGATGAAAACTGGCCCTGGCCGCTCAAGATTTATACCCTAGGCGGCTTCAGGATCGAAAAAGAGGGAAAGCCCCTCGTATTTTCCGGCAAACTCCAGCAAAAGCCCCTTGCCTTGCTCAAGGCCGTAATCGCTTTCGGCATAAACGGCATAAGCGAAGAGCAGCTTACGGACATGCTCTGGCCCGATGCCGAAGGCGATGCCGCGCACAGCTCTTTTAAGATGGCCCTGTCGCGTCTTCGCCAATTGATCGGAAACGGCGACGCAGTTCTCCTTACGAATGGGCAGGTGACTCTCGATACCCGCCAGTGCTGGGTGGACGCATGGGCTTTCGAGCGGATGGCCGGACGAAAAGATGCGGAGCGCCTCCAGCCGGGCAATGACAAAGAAGTCTTAAAAATTGCTGAAACAGTTGAAAAAGCCCTTTCTCTTTATAAAGGCGGCCTGTTCCCGGCGGATACGGGATCTGTCTGGATCGAAGCCGCTCGTGAGCGCCTGCAAAAAAAATATCTCCATCTTGTCCAGGAGCTTGCGCGCATTTGGGAGAAATCCGGCGCTGACGAAAAGGCGGCCTCCTGTTACGAGGCGGCGCTCGATAAGGACCCTCTTGCCGAGGAGCTTTATCAACTGCTTATGGCATGCTACCAGCGGCTTGGGCGTTATTCCGAGGCCGTCGCCGCGTATAATCGATGCAGGAAAATCCTGGCGGCCGAGCTCGGCACCCGGCCCTCCGCAAAAACCGAATCGCTTTACCGGTCTATAGCCCCGAAAGAGAAACAGTAAAAGCCCTACCCGTCTTTACCGGCAAATCCGTTACCGATCCGTTACCATTCGCATGTTATAGTCTTGACCGGTATCAGAAAAGGGCCTGATGCCGCCGTTCTTGGAGGGGAGATCTGCGGAATGGGAGGGGATCGGAAACGGCCGTGGCCTAGTGCCACGGCTGTTTCCCCTAGTAGAAACGTAAGCGCTGATTTTTTACTGGAAATAGCTTCTTTCGTCATCCTCCTTTGAGGATGCATACTATTGTGGGGGAGTTAAAAATGAGAGGGATGAGAGATGGGTTTGGCAGGTTTTTCTTAATGGGGGCATTATTAACCGGCGTATTGTTTCTTGTTTCGGCCTGCGGGAGTTCGGGAAGTTCCGGCAGCAATCCTTCGGCATCTACCGGCACTTTTACGGATGCACCTGTAAAAGGATTGAAATATCAGGATAGTCCGTCCGGGCTGTCCGGAGTGACTGACAGTAACGGTCATTTTAATTATATGCCTGACGACACCGTAACCTTTTCTATCGGCAGCATCAGTTTACCGGCGGTAAAAGCGACCGCTGAAATTACGCCCGTATCCGTGTTTGGCGCAGATTACAGCGATCCTCGCGTACAAAATCTAGCGGTCTTTCTTCAGAGCTTGAATTCGGACGTCTCAACCGTTCCTGCGGATATGACAAGTGGCATGACAGTAGCTGTTTTTTCCAGCACGGCAGATACTGATTCGCTGATTAATAAAGCAGGCGTCACTACGCCGATTAGTAATTCAGCCGCCATAGCGGGCCTGATAAACGGTACGTCTTTGGGTGGGACCAGCTATGCGGGGACCGACTCTTCAGGCAAACACATTGTGGTCACTTTTTTAAATAACGGAACTTATTTTTTTGGTGAGGATGGCCCTACCGATTCAGACGGAAAGGGGTATAGCGGATATGAATACGGCACTTACAGTTGGTCACCCGCAACCCATGTCATTTCGGCGACAGTGCTGAAAGATACGAATGGAGATTGGGCTTTTTCAAATACGGTAGGCACCACATATGCGTTCGTCAACGGCAGCAGTGACACGCTGACCATGGGTGATTCCCAGGACACGTTTCAAGGTGTGGGCGCCCTTGTGACTGCGGACCCGTCAAATCCGATCTTGGGCAGTTGGTTGCTGACGGGAGTGTCGGGAGGTCCCCAGTATTGGCCTCAAGTAGTTACACTTCTTTCAGATGGCACGTATTACGCGGTTGAAGAGGGCTCCGGCCAGGGTAATTATGGCTATGAAAGAGGCACATACCAATGGAATCAGTCCACCGGGAAGTATACATGTCAGGTACTCGTTTCGACCGATTCAGCGCAGTCATGCCCTAATATCTACGGCGATACCACAGGCGCTTACACCATTACCGTATCCGGCAACACATTAACTTCTACCGATTTTAACGGCACATACACCTGGACGCGCGTCACCCCGCAATAAAACAGGAGGGATTGCGGGTCTGGGCGGAGGACCAGGCCCGCGGCTTTTTTGAAATTTTTCGGTTTTGAAATTTTTCGGCAAATCCGTTACCGATCCGTTACCACCCGCATGTTATAGTCTCGACCGGTATCAGGTAAGGGTCCTGATACCGCGGGTCCCGGTGAGGGGGACATCACCGGAGGGGCCCGGAAGCAGCCACGGCCGGCAAGAGGTTAAAAAGTATTATTCGTGGTTTCCCCCTTTAGGGGCGCGCCTTGGAAAGGCAGGCGCGCCCCTTAAAGACTGCCTGGGGCAGAGGAGGAGATGATGACTGAGATGAACGGCCGCGGTGGAAGTAGTAAGCCAGGAAGGCCATGGGACTGCCGTAAAACTCTTTCTCTCCGCGTGCGCCGAATAAATGCCTCGCCGGAGAAACATACGGCATTCGGAGGACCGCTAAACTACGAAGAAAGCAATTATCCGGTCAGGATTTACACGCTTGGCGTCTTCATGATTGAAAGGGACGGCAAGCCCCTTGTATTTCGCGGCAAGCTTCAGCAAAAACCCCTCAATATGCTCAAGGGCATCATCGCCGGCGGCGCAAAAGGGGTCCATGATGAGCAGCTAATAGATATATTATGGCCGGAGGCGGAAGGGGATGCGGCCCACAACGCCTTCAAGATGGCCTTGTCGCGCCTGCGCCGCCTGATCGGAAGCAATGAGGCGGTGCGGTTCCATAAAGGACTGGTGATGCTGGACTCCTCCCGTTGCTGGGTGGACGCATGGGTATTTGAGCAGATGGCCTCGGGTGTGGAAAACCACCGGAGAGGGCGGCAGAGGCCGTCATTGCGGAGCGTTGAAAAGATGGGAAAGGCTTTCGATCTCTATAAAGGCAAGTTTCTCCCTGCCGATACAGCACAGGTATGGACCGTATACACGCGCGCCCGTCTGCGCAGAAGGTTCTTGCGCCTAGTAAGTGCGCTGGCCGCTTACTGTGAGGATTCCGGCAATATTGAGGAGGCCGC
>JAKAGP010000301.1 GCA_021825785.1 Nitrospirota bacterium | reverse complement strand
CTTTATGAGCGTGCCAGAAGCTATAGACATTCTCCTCGAACTGGACAATCTTCTCACGTTTGTCACGCACCCTGTCCACCCAGCGAAGATTCAGTCCTTGAAGACGGTCAAGAATCCTGCCGGCCACCCGGTAGCGCTTTTTGACCGTCAGTCCAATCAGTGCCCCCACCAGTATCAGTGCCCCCATCGTGATGAGAGTTCCTGCCAGTACTGAGGACGAAAGCGGATATTCCAGAAGGAAAAGCACCAGGCCTGTGACCACAAGGAGCCCGGCGGCGAAGGTATAGGCAAGGTTCTCCACCACCACGGAGGAAGCACTATGCTCTGCCGCAACGTGTTTTGAGAGGGTGATTCCCTTTACTGTTTCTCCCAGCAGTGGACCCAAAAATGTCAGGTCCGTAATGGCATCTCCCGCAATCCGCATTGCAAATAAATCTCTGAACCGGACCCGCCGTTCCTGCCGTTCAATCGAGTAGAGCCATGCGGCGGTTCGAAGCAGGTGCCTGCATCCGGAAATCAGAATCAGAATCAGAAAACCGGCGCCCACATCGTAAACCCGTGATGCAATCAAGGAGGGCCCCGTCTCCTTGACCAGAAGGACAAACAGGCCCATGCAGATCAACAGCATGACGAGTTTGATTTTTCTCTTAAACACCGGCACCGATGCCTCGGTTATGAACCCGTTGGAAATCTCGAATCGCCTCGGCGTCTGAGACGCATATCAGGACGTAAAAGCACTTCAAACCGTTTCACTTGCGTTGAATAATTCCGATTCATTGAACATTGTTCGAGGGAAGATGTTAGGGTCTTGTTCTCCGGGGCTGAATCGGGTTGGGGATTGTCCATCCATGCGTTGCCGGGCCCTTTTGAATGGCGACTGCCCGAGATACCGGGGAGTTATCTGCCCTTTAGGGGACGGGGCCTCCATATGCCATAGTAAGCGACGCCGCGCGAAAAGACGAGCGAAAGAGGCCTGTGGAAACGAGGAGCGGGATCGGTATCAGACAACTTGAGTTACCACGAAGCGAAAGATTATGAAGGGCGGCAGATCACCCTCCTTGCAAAGGCTCATTGCTTATCAACATCTGCCCGCCGCTCAAAATCATTGTATGGAGATTATGAAGGCCCACGAGGTGTTCGAATCGTGGCAACGCCGATTCGTAAGCGACCAGATAGTAGTGTTGGGGAGAGAGCCAAAGTTTCTTGAAATCAGTGTCGTTAATAAACACATCGGGGGCCCCCGGTGCGTAAGAGCCGTATTCGAGATTGTTTACACGGCCGTTCAGCAGCAAAGCGCGGCGGTTCGTATAAAAGAAGACGGCGGAGAAGGCATAGTACTGGTCATCGACAATCAATTTCCCCGGGGGAGCCTTTTTGAGCACTTCGGCGAGCGGGTGGGAGGACATGTACGGATCAAAAACTGCCATGGCCATCCTTGCGGCATGGATGAAGAGAAGCATCATGACTGCAATGGCGATATAGGCCCGCTTCGTTTTCAGGAACCACGCGCCAATTGCGCCCAGCAGGAAGGCAATGCCTGCCAGCGCGAGCGGAGTTCGCAAATAGGCGAAGGAGCGCAGCGTGAGATCTTCCAGATGGCCCAGCGCAAGGGTATAGGCGGCAGGATGGCTTGTCAGTGCCGAGGAAATATCGCCGGGTGTCGGTACGCCTCGAACCAGAATAAGTATCGCGGCAGCGGCTGCGGCGCAGAGAGCCGAAAGCACTGCCAGGAATTTGGTCCCGTATCGAAGCCAGAAGCTCTCACCCTCCGGCGCCATGGCGGATCCCAGGAGCAACGCGAAAGCCGGATAGCACGGCATGGAGTAGTATTCCTGCGTCGTTGAGAAGGTGAAGAATACCAGGATAAAGCCAGCCCAGCACAAAGCCAGGAGGCGGACCCGCCCCGCGCGGTCCGTGGGTTTGTAAGAAAGGCGAGCTGCGGCAGGAACGTAAACGCTCCAGGGAAAGAGCCACACGAGGTTCAACAGCCAGAAATAGAGGCGCGGAACCGTATTGTAGTCGCGCGGATACCGCAGGTTCAGAAAGCGCAGCAATTGTTCATTGATAAAGTAAAACCACAAAAAGCCGTGATATTCACCCGGCCCGCTGTGCAGCGTGAAAGCGAAGTAAGGAGGGTTGCGCAGTGTAGCCAGCACGTGCCATGGAGCCGCAATCAGAATAACCACCGCCGCGCCACTCCAGACATGGAGGCGCTGCCAGGTCCGTTTCAGCAGTAGTTGACGCGTCACCAGAAGGTACACGAGGGCCGCTCCACACGGGAAGACAACGGCAATCAGGCTTTTCAACAGTAGTCCGACGCCCATGCTGGCGGCAAAAACCAAAGCCCAGAGGCGGGGATGGGGTTCATCCTCCTCAAGAGCGCGCAGAAACGCCCATAGCGCAAGTGCAATGGTGCCTGTCAGCATCACGTCCGGGATGAGAATTCTTGTAAAGAGGAATAGACCGGCACACGTGGCCAGGCATAAGCCTGCGTAAAATCCTGCGCGGCGCCCGAAGGCCCAGGTGCCGAACCATGCCGTCAGAAGACAAAGCGCAATCGCCGCCAGGGCGATGGGAATTCGCGCAGCCCAGTCGTGCACACCAAAAACCATGTAAGAGGATGCCATCGTCCAGTAGACCAGCGGGGCTTTTTCAAGGTAGGCAATGCCATCCAGGCGTGCCGTGACCCAGTCACCCGACTCAAGCATATTGCGAGATATCTGGGCCTGAACCGCATCCACGTCATCCATGAGGGACGGGGGTGAAATCACGGAGCCCAGATAAATTATTGAGGCGAAGAGGAGGACGATTAAGTAAAGGTAACGGCCCTTTCGAGTGTTTCCTGTTGTGTTTCGCACACCGGTGCTGTCTGGATCTGCCATTTGTCCAACCAAAGGAAAAGTATCATCAGGCCCCAAAGATGGAACCCAAAATTGCCACACCGCTCCATATGCCGGCGAATAAAATCCCGAATGATGTCAGCACGGAACAGCTTCTTTCGCTCGATCGACTCCTCCGCGAGCGTATCCAGCAGAAGTTCTCGCAGCGGGCCGCGCAGCCAATCGTGCGTGGGAATATCCAGGCCAACCTTCCTGCGGCCGAGGATGCCTGCCGGCAGCTTGCCCTTCATTAGTTCTTCGAGCAGAAATTTCCGCCTGCCACTCCGTATCTTAAGATGCGCCGGAAGCGACGCGCAAAATTCCACCAGACGATGGTCAAGGAACGGCGGCCTGACTTCGAGCGCGTGAGCCATGCTCATGCGGTCGGTCTTGTAAAGTATATCGTCTGGCAGGTAGCAGATCTGATCTAGATAGAGGAACCTGTTCAAATCCTGAAGGGCACTCGAGCGTGGGGGAAGTTGACCCAGGACCTTATTGAGATACTGAGGGTCAGCATCATCGAAAAAAGACTTCTTTTCAGCCTCGGAAAATGTTCCGTTCCAATGCAGGTGCGCCTTTTCCGCCGAAAGAAGCGAACCCTCGAGAAAGCGCTTCAATTTGTATTCGAAGCCAATTTTTTCATCGGAAACGGGCAGCCGTTGCGCGGCCTTCAAGGCCGCCCGGCGCAGAAACGCCGGAAAGTGCCGGACGAG
>JAKAGP010000300.1 GCA_021825785.1 Nitrospirota bacterium | reverse complement strand
GTTTCGCAACTAACACTTAGATTTTGAATTGGCTTTTTTTGTCCCTGGCCTGGACAACCTCTCTTTTTTTGTCCTCGAACCCCTTTTTACCCATGAGGCCGAAAGTCAGCCTTTTCCCCTCCTCAACAGAGGGTTGGTCAAAGGGGTTTACGCCCAGAAAGTGGCCTGCAAGGACAGTTACCACCTCGAAGAAATAAAAAAGCATTCCCAGGTAATAGGCGTCCACCTTCGGAATGGTAATGGCCATGTTGGGCCTTCCCGCCTTGGCCAGGGCAAGCTCGGTGGCTTCCTCCTCCGCCTTTATTAGCCCTGCCAGGCTCTGCCCCCGCAGAAAAGACATGCCCTCATACTGGCCGAACACATCCGGAATGGTAAAGTCCGCCTCGTAATCCTCCACCCTGAGGAAGGTGATCACCTTGTCTTCCGGCCCCTCCATCCACAGCTGGACCTGGGAGTGCTGGTCCGTTGTCCCTACGGATGGATAAGGCGTGAAGCCCCTGCCCTGTTTGCCAAGGCTTTCGGACCAGAGCTGGCAAAACCACTCGGAAAAGGATTTAAGCCGGTCGGCATAGGGGATCAAAACATCTATTGCCCTTCCCTCATCCCTCTGCATCACATAATAGAGTGTTGCGGCAACTATGGCCGGGTTTTCCCAGAAGTTGCAGTCCAGGCATTTCTCGTGAGCCTCTTTCGCGCCCGCAAGGAGTTCTTCGGAATCCGCCCCGATAACCTCCGCCATCAGCAGACCCACCGGTGACAATACGGAATACCTTCCGCCGACGCCAGGCGGAATGGACAGAGCGCTCATGCCGGTTGCGGCAAGTTTCCGCAGGTCACCCTTTTCGGGGTCCGTCGTAAGGACAAACCTGTTTGCGGCCTCCCTGCCAACGGCTTTTTCCAACATTTCATACAGGATCATGAAAGAGGCGGCGGTCTCGGAAGTGCCCCCGGACTTGCTAATCACGTTAATGCCTGTTTTTTTCAGGTCAAGGCTGGAAAGGATGTATTTGAGCGTTGCAGGGTCCACATTCTCATAGACGAACACCTTGGGGCCCTTGCCTTCCCTCAGGTTATGAAACGGGCTTAAGGCCTCAAGAATGCACTTTGGCCCCAGGGCCGAGCCGCCGATACCCAGCAGCAGGAAATTATCCAGATCCCTCAGCTTTTGCGCGGCTTCCCTTACCGGGGAAACATCCTGCCAGGGAAGCTCCATAAAAGCAAGACCAGGATGGCGCTTGCGTTTTATTTCCTCGATGGCTTCAAGGGCCTTTACCCTGAAACTCTCCAGTTTGCGCCCTGTAATGCCTTTTGACCCAATGGCTTCGGCCATCATGAATGAATAATTCAGACCCAGCATGTCAGGGCCTCCTTCGTTCTGTAACTATCTTAGCAAATTTTTTTTTTGTCCAAAAAAGGAAGGGGATCGAGGTCAGGAATTTATCTAACCGGAATTTATCAATAAGGTACGGGGCCATTTTGAGGTCATTATAGCATCTTCCCCCTAATCTGTCTTAGCTTTAAAAAATTTATTAAGGGATAACTCTTTTCAGCAACTCCTTGCCCCCCTCCGCGAGGATAACGGTGAAAACGACCGTCATACCCAGGATCACGCCCAGAAGGTCCACAAGCCGCAGCTTCAAAAGGACGATCAGCACGGTCAGTATTATCGCGAACCGGAGACCACTGAACAGGATCATCTTGCCGGTGGCTTTTTTGGCTCCCAAAAAGCCTGTCACTCCCCATGAAAGCGCCTTGAAGTTGGCAAGCATGAGCAGACCCCCGGCCAGGATGCCAGCCGGTATTTTTACCGGCATGAAAAATGCCGAAATAGCCGTAAGGGCCGCCAGGCCCAAACCCGAAATCTTATAGACCCTTTTTTCCATGTTTTTTCCCTTTTCCTTTTTCCTCTTCCTCGTCTTTGCGCCTGATATATCTCAAAACCTCCCTGAACCCGGCAGTCATGCCAGCGAAAAAAAACAGAAGTGTGAACCACGGAATGGTGTGGAAATGCCGGTCTACGAAATAGCCGATCAATCCTCCGATAAAGGTTGAGATCACCAGGTTCAGACCCACCTGGCTTGCGTCCATGATCTGCTTCCAGGGAAGTTTTGGCATGAATAATTATAGCCTATCGATTTAAAAAAGGCCCTTTCGCCACACAAACAGGCCCTTTTTATAAATAAAAATATTCAATAATGAATCACCAGCTACTGGAAACTGCAGAGTTTTTTAAAAAATCGGCTTCAGCAGAAGTCCTGGGTTATATAGACCTTTCCGTTTTTTACGGCTATGCCTATGCCTTCGGACCTGAACGCCCGCGTAAGGATGTTTCTCCGGTGGCCGGGGCTCTGCATCCACCCTTTTACTGTAGAGCGCGCGATCTCTTCAAGGCTGTCCCAGTTGTAATAAGCCTTCCCGTTCATGTACTCAACCGAGGAATAGAGGTTGTTCTGGAATATGTTTTCCGCCCCCAGGTATATCCTGCTCCCGGCCTGAATACTGCATTCGAAACCGTTTTTTTTGTATCTGGCCAGAGGGTCTTCGCCTTCGGGGGTTATATGGGAGAAGTAATTTCTGAGCGCCATGTCCCGGCTGTGCTCCCTGGCTATGGCGCTCAGTCTTCTATTCATCGCAAGGGGCCGCAAACCCGCCTTGCGCCGTTCGGCATTGATGAGTTCGTGTACCCTTATTTCCAGCCCGGATATATTAATCCGTGGCTTATGGGCTTTTTCTTTTTCTTTTCCTTTTTTTACGGCAAACGATTGGAGAGGAAAAACAAAAAAAACACAAAATATAAAAAATATAAAAACCCCTTTTTTAATCATTGTATGAAAAGGGGTTTTTATATGATTTTGTTTGCCCTGTTTTGTTTTTTATTTTCAGCGCTTCCTGGAGGAAAGATATTCATGTATCGCGCGGGCGGCTTTTCTACCCGCGCCCATTGCCGAGATAACGGTGGCCGCGCCGGTAACGATATCACCCCCCGCATAAACGCCGGGGATGCTGGTCTTTCCCGTTTCCGGGTCTGCCTCTATATAACCCCTGCGCAAGGCAAGCCCAGTGGCGGTGCCGGTAAGAAGGGGGTTTGCGCCGGTGCCGATCGCCATTATTACCGTATCCACCGGGATCTCGAATTCAGAGCCGGCAAGGGGATTTGGCCGCCTGCGCCCGGACTGGTCCACCTCGCACAACTCCATGCGGACGCATTCGATGCCCTTAACCCATCCGTCCCGGCCTATTATCTTCGTGGGAAGGGTGCACATCTCGAAGCGAAGGCCCTCTTCCTTTCCGTGGTGCACTTCCTCCGCGCGGGCGGGAAGCTCCGCCTCGGAACGCCTGTAAACAAGGGTAACTTCTTCCGCCCCCAGCCTCATAGCCGTCCTTGCCGAATCCATTGCCACGTTGCCGCCGCCTATTACCGCCACCCGCTTTCCGGTTTTTATGGGCGTATCGTACTCCGGAAACTTGTAGGCCCTCATCAGGTTGGTGCGGGTCAAAAACTCATTGGCCGAATAGACACCGTTCAAGTCCTCTCCGGGGATGCCCATGAACCTTGGAAGCCCGGCCCCAACGCCTATGAAGCAAGCGTCAAATTCCTTCA
>JAKAGP010000299.1 GCA_021825785.1 Nitrospirota bacterium | reverse complement strand
CCAGGGAGGCCAAACATTCACGCCCAAGGGTGGGTCACTTTTGGACGCCGATCCTGGGTCAATTTTGCATGCCGATTGACACGTAATCGAAGGGGCCGTCGTCAAAGCCTTCAAGAACCGGTTCCTTCGTTTTTTGTATTTTGTTGCTTTTTTTCAGATAATCAATCATCCAGGGAGAGCACTCAGCGGGCTCGATATCGAAGATGGAAGAACCCTCTTCCCAGGAATAGGCGCGGCCCGAACCGTGAACCGAGGGAGGGCCATGATATAGCCACCGTCGGCCCCGATGTCGATTTTAAGGTTCTTGTTGGCCTTGCACCGGATTCCTTCGGGATATCTGACATAGAAGTGCTTGCCTTTGCCGGAGAGCACAACCGGGGTCTTGTGGAATCCTCCCTGGGCCTCGGCGTAATCCGCAGTTTCCTGCGATTCCAGGTCAAAAACGAGAATACCGGAAACCTTGCCGGTGACAATGGCAATTTTAGCTTCAGGCCACTTTGTCCACCAGTTCTTGATTTTATCTTCTGTCGGTAGGGCCTCCTGAATTTCTTTCCAGGAGATCAGAGGAGTCTTGCATAGCCTGATTCTCTCGTCACCCTGGACTGCATTATCAAGCATCATGGGGCTTTTTACGGGGATGACCGAAAAGCCCTTTTTCCAATATTCAAGCGTGTTATTGAGATTGCTCATTGTGTCTACCTCCAATTAAAAAAATGTTTTAATGATTTTTAAAGTTAAAATGGTGATATTGTGGGGCCAGACCATCAACAGCCTGACCCAACTTGTTTTATTAATGTATCAGTAAATAGCTGTTATTCTTGGTATCTCTTAATCTTTTCTGCCAATTCATCTTAACAGTTATGTATTCAGACTTTACATCATCAACTTCATACTAAAGTCACTAAGCATTTAAACAATCAATAATAATTTTTTTCACTACTTCATCGACTTATTATTTTGACTAATACTACCCTAAAACAATCAAGCCATCCTGATTCTATAGCAATATCAACATCGACGTTGCAATAGGTTACATATCCTTTTATCTTTATACCTGCAGTAAAGACTGCTGCAGCCTCATTCACAATTGCCAATCTTGAATCATATCTATAGTTCCCGAAATTTTTCCTAACCATTATTCCATGTTTCGAAATAGAGGACAATGCTGCATCAAGGCGTTCACAATCTGTGACCAAAGCCATTCATCCTGCTCATCCTTTTGGGCATCCCATGCCTTGTCAAAAAGCTCATTGGTTATGGACCATAATCCATCCCGACCATAAAGCTCAGGAAAATGCTCGCCCACAACGTAACAGGTGATTTCTTCTTCGGGGAAAATAAATCGTAAATATTCAGGGGGTATTAGAATTTCAACAGCCTGGAATTGCATGGTATTTTTGCATGGCCCAAAAACGGGCGAAAACTCGCTCTCTATGATTTCAGGCAGTTATAGATGCCACCTGAAATCTGTAGAATTTTTCTCGAAGGATTTCAGGTTGTTTACCCCCTGAATGCTTACTGTCGCAGGATGACCTTGCCGATGATCTCGATCGGTGTCCCCGATCTGGAAGCGTATGCGAACGCATGACGACGAAGGCCAGGGCATGATTTCCACGCCTACCATCTTACCTGCTCGCAAGACAATGCTCCGGGCTTTTGTGTAACACAACGGGAATACGCGGCCTTCGGGCTCGATCCGGTGTTCATGAAATCCAAAAAATGGATTTGACACCCAGCCAAAAGAGGGATATTTATAAGTTGGTTGACCAACTTATTAAGAAGGGAAGGGGCTGTGGGAAGAAAAAAAATATCTGAAAAAAGGCGTGAAGAACTGGTTTGGGCCCTTTTTGACTGCCTGGCAAGGCAGGGCCATGAACAGGTGACCGTCAAGGCGATAGCGGCGCAAGCGGGTATCGCCCATGGGTCCATTCACTATTATTGCAAGGGCAAGGAAGAGATCGTCTCCACCCTGGTGGAACTCATTTCCGAAAAATACGGGAGCCTCTTCGACAAATTCGTGGAGGCCGCCCCACCCGGACCGGAATCCATGGAACTGATCCTGGATTTTCTGGTGGATGAATTCATTGTCCAGACTCCATTGAACCGGGTTTTCTACAATCTGGTCCAGATGGGTTTCGAGCGGGAGATTGTTAGAAAGCCTTTGCAAAGCATGCTCATGCAATACCGGGAAACAATGGCCCGTATGCTTTTTCTGCACAGCGGCACCGAGTTTGATCCGGTTCTGGCCGCAACGCTGGTGGCGGTTATCGAGGGCTTTGCCCTGCAATGGATGGTGGACCCCGATGCTTTCACCCGCGATGAGGCCAGGCGGCAGGTTGGCGTAGTTGTGAACGCATGCCTTGACCAGGGCCAACGTCCGGAGGACAGACCCTATCCCAGGAAAGGTTGATGACCATGCATGGAACGGAAAAAATGGAACCATCGCTGAAGAAGCAACAGATACTCGCGAAGTTTGGAACCCACGTATCCAGAGGGCAGATCCGGTTCTTGTCGGCCGGCCACCTGGACATCTTCGAAGGAAAAAGAACGGGTGTTCACTTCGAGGAGAGCGTTACTGGAAAGCGATATGTGGACGGTTTTTCCTCGGCTGGCTGTTTCAACGTCGGACGGGGCAATCCGGAGATATTGGAAGAGCTTCGCGCCGCGGTCCGAGAGGGATGTGACATGGGGTCCGCGGGGCTTCTTTCGCGGCACAAGGTGGAATTCGCAAAAAAGCTGGTCCAGGTCTGCCCGGGGGACCTAAACCGCGTGATTTTTGCCGGAAGCGGCGCCGATGCCGTGGATGGCGCCATCAAGCTTGCCCTGGGAGCGACCGGAAGGACCAAGATACTTTCCATGGTAAAAGCCTATCACGGACACTCCGGGTTCAGCCTGTCCGCCAACGGCAAGGAGTACTATAAGGAATTGTTCGAGCCCTTGATGCCCAATTTCGACTTTCTGCCATTCGGAGACCTGGATGCCTTTCTCCGAAAGGCGGACGAAAATACAGCCGCCGTGATCCTTGAGCCCATTCAGGGAGAGGGCGGTATCCACGTGGCCAGCGATGAATACCTCGCCGGACTCCGAAAGCATTGCGACCATCTGGGCATACAACTCATCTTTGATGAAATCCAAACCGGTTTCGGCCGCACCGGGAAGCTTTGGGCCTCCGAGCATTCCGGCGTGGTTCCGGACATCATGGTGCTTGCCAAGGCGATTAGCGGAGGGGTCTATCCCAACGGAGCCATCGTTTATCGGGACACGCCTGTCTTAGCGGATTTTGTTGAAAAGAATCCCTGGTTCCATGTTTCCCTGGGAGGCGGTTCGGACATCGGCTGCCGAATCTCGTCCAAGGTTTTGGACCTTATCCTGGAAAACCGGCTTTGGGAGAATGCGGAAAGGATGGGCGGCAAGATCCGGAACGGGCTTTTGAAGCTTCAGGAGCGGAATCCGGACATCATCCTGGAGGTACGGGGGCGCGGCATGATGCTGGGCCTGGAGTACAAACATGATTTCATGGGCATGCTCATGGCCGAGTGCCTGAGTCGCAAGGGCATGTTCGCCGCCTACTCCGGAAACGCTCCCCAGGTGATGCGCTTCC
>JAKAGP010000298.1 GCA_021825785.1 Nitrospirota bacterium | reverse complement strand
GATCCTGCTTCACCGACTTTCACCGTACTCTGCGGCTTTTTACTTCCGCATTTCCTCCACTCGGCTTCTTTGCCTGATCTCCAGCAAGTCTCTCAGACTCCTTGGGACCTATAAACATTATAAACTCTTTAATTCCCATAGCAAGTTTTTTAGGTCATTCTTAACATTTAAGATCCCGCAATTAGCTCGATTAATTGTTTCATTTCGGATCTGGGCGGAGAACATAAAAACTGTCCTGCAAATCACCTCTCCGGGAAGGGAAAAATGAAGCGTCCGCTGCTTCTCCTCCTGCCGCATGCGGCCCTATTATTTGGAATCCCGGCCGTGCTCCTGACCGGATTTGCCGCCGTAGCCCGGCCGGCCGCCGCCCCGTTTAAATCCACGGATTTCACGGACTCGGCCTTCTGCGGCGGCTGCCACGTCGAGATTTACGCCCAGTGGCAGGGATCCATGCACAACAACGCTCTCACCGACCCCTTTTATCTCGGAGTGTACGCCCAGGCCAGCCGCGAAACCGGCGGCGCTTTCGACGCCAATTGCGTCTCCTGCCACACTCCTTTCGGAGGCGATTCGGGGGAAGCGCCGCCGCCGACAGGGCCGCAGATAAGCGCGATCACCAAGCAGGGCATCCAGTGTGATTTCTGCCACACGCTGACCGGCCCCGATGCTTACGGACCCAGCCAGACCAAATACGGACCCTACACCGATTCAGTCTCATCATTCCACGGCTCGGCTTATTTCGGACTGTTGACGAAATCGGATTTCTGCGGATTGTGCCACGACCAGCTGAATCCGGAAAACCAGTTGCCGGTGCAATCGACTTTCACGGAATGGAAAAGCAGCGGCTATGCGGCCCAAGGCATCCAGTGCCAGGATTGCCATATGACACCGGGTCCGGGAGTCACTGAACCAAATCCCGGCAAAGCGGCCAAGGACGGACCTGACCGGCCCAACATCTACACTCATTTTTTCACCGGCGGCAACGCCACCTCTCTTGCCTCACCCGAGCATCAGGCGCTGGCGCGTGAGAACCTCGAGGCGGCGGCGACTGTGCGGATGGATCCGGCCGGCGCCGGGGAGGCAGGCGCCATTTCTGGCGGCGGTGCCGCGGGCACGGGCGCCGCTGCCGCCGCCGGAAATGGCAACGAACCGAAACCAGCACCAGGATCCATACAACTAAACGTCAAAGTCAACAACAAGGGCGCCGGACATTTCCTTCCCACCGGCGTGACCGAGATCAGGGAAATGTGGCTCGAAATTGAGGTGACGGACTGGGCGGGGAATGTCTTGTTCCATTCGGGCGGCGTGGATCAGAACGGCGCAATCGATCCCGGTGCAATCAGGTATGGCACGATCTACAGGGCCGGCAACGGGCAGCCCACGCTCAAGGCCTGGCAGGCTGCCGCCGTTCTTTCCGATCACAGGGTGCCGCCGCAGGGAAGCCTCTCAGACACGATGCAGGTGCCGCTGCCTGACGACGTGCCTAGGCCGCTGCTTGCTTTCGTCACGGTTCATTACCGCTCGGTCTCGCAGGCTCAGGCAGATGAGAGCATGGGCAAGGGGACGCTTACCCCACCGGTGATCGACATGACGGGCGACTGCCTGTTTATCTGACCGCTTCCCTAAACGGATCAGCGCGGAATTCCCTATCTGCAGCCTCCCATCAGGCGGGATATCAAGCAGGGACATGTAAACGCCGGTTCCGTTTGAATCCACCGGGGTCAGATTCCTCGGAAAAATATTTTGCGCCGGGTGCGTTTCCATCAGAAGTATCTGTTTCGCATTTGATGGCAACTGAAAGACGGGCGCCCTGCGATCGGTGTATTCATGCTCAAAACCAATCAGGAATCCCCCGCCGGGCTCCTTCCTCAACATGACTGTAGTGTAATCCGGCAGATAATACATGAGGCGCCGCCAATCCGCGATGAACGGAGTGAAGGGTTCCGCGGTCGTCACCAGAACGGTGTTGCCCGGGTCGAATCTCGATGCCGTGTCGATTGTGGCATTCATTTCGTTGTCGGCCTCACTGATGCCGCCGGCGCTATAGGCCGCAAAAACATCCTCAAGGGGCCCGGTAGTCGGCAAGTGCCAACTTATCCGCGAGCCTTCCAGGAACAGATAGCCGTTGAACAGCGAAACCACAATCAGGAAAACGGCGAGTGGCGCAAATGCCTGCCTTGGGTTCTCGATCTTCTCAGCGAGCCATTCCTCAACCACTGCGATACCACGAGCCGCCAGCAACAGCAGGGGCGCAACGTAGAGCAGAAGATAACCCAGCGGGTCGAAGAGAAATAGAATGAAGAAAGCAAAAGGCAGCAAAAGTATCAACAGCAGGAATAGTACTTTGAGCCGTTCGTTTCTGAGGCTTTTGGGAACGAGAAAGAGCCCGGCAGCATAGATCAGGCCCAGGCATGCCGGGCCGAACATCCAGAAGACCGCTTGTAAAACGCGTTTGAAATTGACTTTCACCGCGTCGATGCCCGCGGAGAAAATGGAAGACGGCTCCACGCCGGAAATGTACTGATCATTGCTGACCTGCCGGAAAGCAGTGATGCCGCCGTCCAGATAAACCAGCGGCACAAGCCAAACGAGTATGGAGACGGCCAGGACTCCCCAGGCAATGAACATTTTGCGAGGTCCGATCCTGAGTGTTCCAAAGAGCCAGAAAGGGCCCAGAAAGAACAGTATCTCCGGACGAAAACCGCCGGCAATGCCCAGAACAAAAGCCCCAGCAATAGTATAGCGCCTGTGGAATATCAACTGATAAATGAACCAGATGCAGGCAATGATAATCGGGAGCATGAAACTATAGGGCGATGCGATATCGGCATAGAACCAGTCCAGGGCGGAAAACATGAGCAGCAGGGCTGCCACGAGGCCGGTGGTCCGATTGAAAATCGATTGTCCTGCCAGGTATATGCCGGCTACGGCGGCTGCGCTGCCAATGATGCTCATCGCAACCAGAGCACTGTTGGCATCGTCGAGGACGGCCTGCAGAAGGCGGCCGGCTGCGATGTAGAAGATGTAGCCCGGTGCGTGCGGCTGGTGGCTGGCCACGCTGAAACGTTCGAGGCCAAGTGCGTAATTGACCGAATCCCAGTTGTAGAGGGTGTGTGCGAAGAAGGGGATCCTCAGGAGCAGCGTGGCCAAAAACAACGCAGCAGAGATTATAAAATCCTGTCTAACGCGGCGCTTCAGACTGACATTCTCCTGGGGACGAGTTTCTGAGCCTTACACCACGGTAAATATGATAGCACTTTCCAGATGCACGGCAGCAGGCTACATAATTACATTCCATCTGCGCTGTCAAATACCTGTAAAGGTGAGCACAAGGCTTTGCGGTTCAGGGATCATCCCGCAGGACAAGGGGTCCGGGGTTTGCGGTTTCGGCTGCGAGGGCTGCGATTGCCCTGACCCTGCCGGATCAGGCGTCCTGGAGGACCGCGATTCCGGGAAGCTCTTTGCCTTCGAGGAATTCCATAGCGGCGCCGCCGCCGGTGGAGACATGGTCGATGTGGTCGGCCAGCCCGTAGCGGTTTAGGGCGGCCACGGTATCGCCGCCGCCGGTGACCGTAAGCGCTTCAGCATTCGCGACCGCCTGG
>JAKAGP010000297.1 GCA_021825785.1 Nitrospirota bacterium | reverse complement strand
GCATAAGTAGCCGCAAAACCTGATGAAGGCCCAATTAACGGACACCCGTGTACGTCTTGCCGCGGTAAGTGCCGGCCTCGAAGCCGCAAAACCTGATGAAGGCCCAATTAACGGACACGGCTACGGGGAGCTAAAAGAAGCCCTCCCGCAATGCCGCAAAACCTGATGAAGGCCCAATTAACGGACACTCAGCCACCTGGGGCAAAATTCCCCGCCCCCTTGAGCCGCAAAACCTGATGAAGGCCCAATTAACGGACACGCGTTGCCGAGCGCCGTATCAGCGACCCCCATGCTAGCCGCAGATACCGCGAATCCAAAAGCTTTGAGGCGGGACTACCCGAACCACACCTACCGCCAGGGGTCTGAGGATAAATAGGGACAGACAGAATGGCGCTAGTTTAAGCCATCTCAGCTATGAAAAAGCCTCGTAATAATTCAAAATTCAAATGTTTTTTTCGTCATTCCGGGCTTGACCCGGAATCCAGCGACTTCCCTTTGTTTAAGGTAAAAGTCATCCCGCCGATGGCGGGACTTTCACCGGTATGACAGCTATGCGGCATAATGTCCAATCCTTTTTTAAATGAATTTTCAATGGGAATAACCCTTAAACTAGCGCCATTCGAGCCTGTCCCTATTTTTGGAAAAACTGCTCGCCCACAGAATGCGCTCATGACAGGCTATAAGGGCAACTACTGGCGCGTCCTAGCCGTGACCAGAGACTTGTAAAATGTTAATTTACAGTTTACAATAGAACTAATTGATAAAAAAACTCCGGAATAAAGGATTGCGGCATTTCTTCCAGGATGATGACGGCAGTAAACTGCCTCCTGAAATGTTGGATCGGATCAGGCTTATTCTTTCGACTCTGCACGCCGCGCAAGAGATCGAGGGCCTGAACCTGCCTTTAACCTCCATCCCCTCAAGGGAGGATCGAAAGGTTTTTTTTCAGTGACTGTACATGCGAATTGGCCGATTATTTTCAAGTTTGAAGATGGGAACGCTTTTGACGTGGATTTTATTGACTATCATTAAGGAGGAAAACGCATGGAGATGAAAAACCCGGTACACCCGGGCCAACTGGTTAAGGCATGTCTTGACGAACTTCATCTAAGCGTTGCAGAAGCCGCTGAGGGACTCCAGGTTACACGTCAGCAGCTTCACAGGGTTGTGACCGGCCACAGCCGCATCACGCCGGAAATGGCGATCCGCTTCGAGAAAGCTTTCGGTGGTACGGCGGAGACGTGGCTCCGGATGCAGATAAATTATGATCTCGCACAGACGCGCAAGCAGGCGAGGATTACTATTAAACGACTGAAAAAGAAGGTTGCTTAAATGGCAAAAAATCGGGGGATATGCCCGTAAATGTCATGATTTCAGTTACAGCCGATATTGCCATAAACGAAGACGAGCTTGAGATGCACTTTATTCGCGCGTCGGGTCCTGGTGGTCAAAACGTCAATAAAGTCTCTTCTGCTGTGCAGCTACGCTTTGATGCAGCTCATTCACGCTCGCTGCCGGCAGAAGTGCGGCAGCGCCTGATGGTAGTGGCGGGAAGTCGAATGACCAAAGATGGCGTGCTGGTAGTTGAGGCCGGTCAATTCCGCACACAGGAGCGTAACAGGGAGGATGCGGTTAATCGTCTGGTAGAACTTCTAAAAAAGGCTTGTCAGCGGACCAAACGCCGAAGGAAAACCGCGCCAACCAGGGCGTCACGGGAACACAGGCTTGAGGGAAAACGCAGACGCAGTGCGGCTATACGCTTGCGCACTGCTCCTAACGTTGAAGAATCTTGACCTCGCAGTTGCATGAATTTAGGTTCCGGAAGTGTTTACAGCCCTGCACAAGGCCCGGTTTAATAGTAAATAGGGACAGATAGTGGGAAGCATACTTAATTCCTATCCGATTGAATTTGATATTTGGAATTTGTACGTAGGGGCGACGCCTGCTGCGCCCGCCTTTTAAATGATATGGTTACGGCATGCGATATGATCCCAATGTCCATCATAGAAGGTCTATAAGGCTCAAAGGATGGATTACTCAACCACGGGCGCATATTTCGTGACAATATGTACAAAAGGACAAAGAATGTCTGTTTGGAAATATCACAGGTAGCAACATGTGTTTGAACGACAATGGGAATATTGCGGCTGGCATGAATTGCCAAAGTATTATGGGCATATCGAGCTTCGTCCCCAAAAGAACCGGGCGGGAGGCAGTCCGCTCGCCGAAGCCGGCTCGGATTTTGAGACTGGGAAAGAAGGCCAAACCCTACAGGAAGCGGATGAACGTGATCTCGGGCCTGTTGCCCACGCGCACCGGCGGCCCCCATGTGCCGGTGCCCGCCGATGTATAGACGGTGAGATTGCCGAGTCTTTTCAGGCCGCCGTCAAACCCCCTGTAGACGTAGTGAGTAATGAAGTTGACGGGGAAGACCTGCCCCTTGTGGGTATGCCCGCAGATCTCGAACGTCACGCCCTGCCTGTATGATACGCCCGGATACATCGGAGAGTGCTTCAGGAGCAGGACCGCTTTGCCCCGGGTGAAACCTATTTTTTCCAGGACCCTGTTGTACCCGGCCCTCGTGAACGTGTCCCTGTAGTCGACCCCGGCTATCTGGAGGCCGTCGACCACGACCATCCTGTTGTCGAGCACCTCTATGCCCGCATGGCGTACGGCCCGGATGTATCTTTCCTTTGCGCTTTCGGAGAACTCCTCGTGGTTGCCCGTTATGAAGTAGGTCCCAAGCGGGGGGTGGATCTGCCCGAAAGGCTCAGCGAGCCTTTCGGCGTCAGATTTTGTGCCGTCAAAAAGGTCCCCGCCGATAAAGAGGATGTCCGGGCCTAGTTGCCTTATCCTGCCGGCCACGCGGCGGGCGAAGCCCATGTTTCTGACCGGCCCCAGGTGAAGGTCGCTTATAAAGACAGCGGTTTTGCCCTTCCATGTATCGTTCAGCGTATCATTCAGCCCTGGGGGGCCGGAAAGGGCGATGTCTATTTTTTTTACCCGGGGGTTTTGGGCGTTGGCGATGCCATAGAGTCCCGCGATCACCCCAAGCGACAGCAGGGCCGCGGCCCAGGAGGCGGAATCAAAGCGGAGGCCGAGGGCGCTGTGCACCCAGAACGAAATCCAGCACAGGACGGAGGCCCAGAAGAGGAAGTGAAAAAGCCCGAGCCATGAGGCCGAAAGCGCGTAGAAGGCGCGCACAAACGGGCCGTTTTGCCTGAAGGCAAGCACCGAGGCGGCCATGAAACTGATGGAGAGCGCCGCCAGGGCGAGTTTAAGGGGCCAGGAGCCCGGCAGACCCAGGAATCTCACGAGTGTCCTGTAGAAGAGCCAGTGTCCAAGAAATAAGGTGAGCTGAAACAGGGCTATTATGAAGACGAAAGGGGACATAATTATTTATATCATATTCTCCGCCCGCCCACCCGCCCGCCCGCCCGGTAGTGCCCCAGTTTGATAGAAGCCGGGCAACATCGGCTTTCGCTTTTTTCGCTTTTTTTCTGCCGCTGCAAGGCTCGCTTCGCTGCATCTCCGAAACTCGCCGGGCACTCAAACGCCTTGAGTGCTCGGCTCAGACAGCCGGAGCTGCGGGTGCCGCGCTTCGC
>JAKAGP010000296.1 GCA_021825785.1 Nitrospirota bacterium | reverse complement strand
ATGGGAAAGAGCGGCTTGAGCCTTACGCTTTCAAATGCACCGCCAGCGTCGATGGAAGCTCAATGGTCAGCGATTTGAGAGGCGCTTCCCGTTCTCATTTCATCGCGGCGACGGTGGACCTTTTGACCACCGGCGTGGACGTGCCAGCAGTGGCCAATATCGTCTTTTTCAAATACGTCCGTTCTCCGATTTCCTTTTACCAGATGGTCGGGCGCGGGACGAGGATAGATTTCGCAACAGGCAAATTGATGTTTCGGGTTTACGATTACACCGATGCCACAAGGCTTTTTGGAGAGGAGTTCATAACCAGGAAACCGAAAACCGGAGGAGGCGGAGAGCCGGGGCCGCCACCACCGCCACCCATAACCATGGACGCACTAACTGTGGAAGTTACACCGGCGGGCAGATACATAGTTGCGGAAGTGGATGGCGTAACCAGGCCGATCTCGGTTGAGGAATACAAGGAGCGATTGGCGGCAAAGCTCATAATGGAAGCCCCAACCCTTGATAGCTTCCGGGGCCATTGGATTAATCCGGCGGACAGAAGAGAGCTTATGGACCGCCTTGTTAAGGCCGGGAGCCCTCCCAGGGTTGTTCTGTACGTTGATGACATGCAGGATTTTGACCTTTATGACGTTTTGGCTGAAATAGGCTACGGTATGGCCCCGCGCACAAGAATAGAACGCGCCGCGGCTTTCGGCTATAAGCATGCCGGATGGCTTGCCGGTCTTCCGGCGAATGCGTCCAAGACGCTTTCCGCGATTGCAGAGCAGTTCGCGCATGCCGGAACCGAAGGCTTGGAAAGCCGGGAAGTATTTGAGACCTCACAAGTACGTAAGGCTGGCGGCTTAGGCGCGCTCAAGGCACTTGGCAGTCCGAAAGAGGTGTTGCAGGAGACCAAGAAGAGGATATTTGCGGCATGAGCGGGAATGGGGCACGCGAGTTACCGAAGGGGTGGAGATGGGCGAGACTGGGCGAAGTTTGCGAAGAAAAGACCGAAAATAGAAATCCAACCGCAACCCCGGATGAGTCTTTTCAATATGTCGATATCACGAGTGTCGATAATGTATTGAAAATTATAAAAGGAGTAAAGACTTTAGAAGGCAAAGACGCTCCAAGCAGGGCGCGCCAAGTGATTTTGGAAGGTGATGTATTAATATCAACTACGCGGCCTAATCTAAATGCAGTTGCACTTGTGCCAGCTCGGCTTCATAATCAGATTTGTAGTACAGGATTTTGTGTGCTCCGACCAAAAAATATTCTTTCCGGGGAATTCTTATTCCATTATGTGAAAAGCCCCTCTTTCGTAAAAAGACTTTCCGATTTAGTTAAGGGCGCTCTTTATCCTGCTGTAACAGATAAGCAAGTTCGTGAACAATTAATCCCTGTCCCGCCTCTCCCCGAGCAGAAACGCATTGTCTCAATCCTTAACGAGCAGATGGAGGCGGCAGAGCGGGCACGCGCCGCAACCGAGGCACAACTCGAAATTATCAGAAAGCTACCTTCTGCCCTCTTGCGGCGGGCGTTCAATGGGGAGCTGTAAGGATGGGAGCCGGATTGCCCCCGAATGGTAAAATATTGCAGCGGGTCTGGTTTGAAGCGGCGCCCGGATACCGCAGATGCACAGAGGAGGTTTTATGACCCCGGTTGAAAAAAATGTTCTGGACAAATTCAAATTCCTGCTTTTGAAGCGGCTGAAGGTGCGCAAAATGATCCTCTTTGGATCGAGGGCGCGCGGCGGCGCAGGCCCCTATTCGGATATGGACATCGTGGTTGTTCTGGATAATTCACACGAGGAGTCCGATTTCGATTATGTGAGCGATTGCGCATGGGCGGCTGGATTTGAGCAAGGGATCGTAATAGTGCCGGTTGTTTTTACCTTGCATGAATGGGAGAACAGTCCCGAACGGCATTCATTGCTGGCCCTGGCTGTTGAGGCCGAGGGCGTGCCTGTATGAAAGAAGAAGAGATCAAGAGCCTGATAAAATACCGGCTTGATCAGGCTGAGACGGCGCTTGAAGACGCGAGATTTCTTCTGAGCGGAGGCCGAAGCCCGCAAGGCATCATAAACAGGGCTTATTATGCGATGTTTTATGCCGCGCTCGCTCTTTTACAGAAAATCGGCATGGTCCCTTCGAAACATACCGGCGTAATCAGTCTTTTCGATACCGAGTTTGTTTTGAAAGGCATCTTTCCACAAGAGCTGTCACGTAATTTCCATAAAGCATTTGAATTAAGGCAGGTCTCCGATTACAGGACCTTTCAGGCGGTTTCAAGTCAAAAAGTGCGGGAGATATTAGAACCTGTCTCAAAATTGATTTTGAAGCGAAAGAGAGAGGGAATCGTGGCAGACAAGGAGGAAAGGGGAAATCGCCCGGAGGCGCAGCAGCGCTGCGTTGAGGACGATTTTCCCTGTATGACGCCGTATGCCGCGATTCCAGCCTCTTATAGCCAGAAGCAATTTTGAGACGGGTTCTAGATAACGCGGCCCGTTTCGTTGAGGCGGTCAGGGAATACTTTGGGACCGGGAAGAATTCCTGATGGCTGCAAGCAACGGCAAGCGCCTTGCCACTCAGCAATCCGTAAACGGCACGATAAAAAGCATCTGCGATATCATGCGCCGTTCCAACTGCGCCGGGGCCATGCAGTACGTCCCGGAGCTGACCTGGATACTCTTCCTTCGCATCCTTGACGAGCGCGAACAACGGGAGGCCGAAAACGCCGAGGCCGTGGGCGCGGAATACACACCGTCACTGAAAAAACCTTACAGATGGCGGGACTGGGCCGCGCTGACTGGTAAGAAACGAAAGGAACTCCAGGAAGGCGCGCTTGGGGCCTTTTTTGGCTTTGTGAACACGGAGCTTTTGCCTTATCTCAAGAAACTCGGGGAAAAGCCGAACGCCACCCCAAAGCAGAAGGTCATAAGCGAGATAATGTCCGGCGTGGAGCGCGTCCGAATGGACACGGAAAGAAACATGCTGGACGTGCTCGATAAGGTTGACGCGATAACCGATGAGGACATAGATCCGACGCACGTATTTCCCCTTTCCCAGGTTTATGAAGGGCTTCTCCTGAAGATGGGCGAGAAGGGCAATGACGGCGGGCAATTTTTTACGCCCCGCCAGGTGATAAAGGCGATGGTCAAAGTCATAAACCCGAAAATTGGGCAGACCGTATACGACCCCGGCTGCGGGACAGGCGGCTTTCTTGTCCAGGCGTATCAGCACATGCGCGAAAATCTGGGCAGGAAGGACACGCCTGATAATATCGAGACCCTTAAATGCGGGACTTTTTACGGCCGGGAAAAAGAGAACCTTATATACCCGATAGCCCTCGCCAACATGGTGTTGCACGGAATAGACCAGCCAAACCTCTGGCATGGAAATACCCTTACCGGAGGGGAAACTTACGGCGGTCTTTTTCAGAGCGCGCCGCCGCTGTTTGACGTGATACTTACAAACCCGCCCTTCGGCGGGAAGGAAAGCAAAGAGGCCCAGACGCGCTTTGCCTATAAAACAGGCGCTACACAGGTGCTTTTCCTTCAGCATGTGATAGACAGCCTGAAACCGGGCGGGCGGTGCGGGATTGTGCTTGATGAAGGCGTGCTTTTC
>JAKAGP010000295.1 GCA_021825785.1 Nitrospirota bacterium | reverse complement strand
TTCCGATCTTTTATGATCGATCCGCAGGGTTTTTACCCTTTTCCCGCCCCCGTATCTTTCCAGTAGCAACCCGATCAAATCAAGAAAGACATCGTTGTGCGTGGGCACTACGGAGCATAACGCGCCCATATGGGGCACTTCAGCCGTTCCGGTAATCTTCCCAAGACCCGATCTTTCGATAACATCCTCCAGCTCCAGAAGGTATCCTTGCGCGCTTTTAAGCGGATGGGTCGGGAACCGGTGGATAAAGGGCTCCTCAAGGCCTGAATGGAAAAAACCCAACTGGGTGGATGAATTCCCTATGTTCACGGCCAGAATCATTTTTGTTTCTCCCGCGGCATTATGGTTTCCAATGTAACACTATGAAGGGGAGGTGTCAATTGACAAGATTAAAAAAGTTTTAAATATCAATTGGTTGTAACCAAAAACGCGTGTCTCATTTGCGGTTTTCGCGCCGTATATTTTATGCTACTGCCTTCCCATGAAGGAAAAAGAGAGTCTACCGTTAAAAATTCAGATAGTGCTTGCCACCAGAAATAAAAAAAAACTGGTGGAGCTTGAACGCGTGTTGGCTGGGGCGCATGTGGAGCTTTTAGGGCTTGACGCCTTCCCCGGGACCCCGGAAGTGGAGGAAACAGGCGCCACTTTCGAGGAAAACGCGGCGCTCAAGGCCTCCCAGGTGGCCAGGTCCACGGGGCATTACGCCCTGGCGGACGACTCCGGTCTGGAGGTGGACGCCCTTGGGGGTTCTCCCGGTGTGTTCTCAGCAAGGTATTCGGGGCCCCAGGCAAACGATCAAAAAAACCTTGAAAAACTTCTCCTGGAGCTCAAAACCGTGCCTGAGGGCAAAAGGACCGCGCGTTTCAGGGCAGTGATGGCCCTTGCCGCTCCGGATGGAAACGTTATCCGCACATTTGCGGGCGTGGTGGAGGGGACCATAGGGTTTTCCCCCGCGGGGGCAAACGGTTTTGGATATGACCCAGTCTTTTACCCACTAGGCCGCAGCAGGACCTTCGCGCAGATGGCCCCGGAGGAAAAGGACGCCCTTAGCCACAGGGGGCGTGCGCTTGAGAAACTGAAGCAATATCTTTTTGTTTCGGGAAACCAACTGAAATGAAAAACCGGCCTATTGCGGCAGCCCCAGCACGGCCGGGCAGCGAGGGATATTAACGGTGAAAAGCTTGCGCATCGGGCTTTTTGGGGTGTTTTACAGGGGGTGCCCGATGCAACTTATCAAAATTATAAGAAAATCTAATCCCGCGATTTTTTTATTTAACTGGATAAATCAGGCCTTTGCCTCCTATTATTTAACTTTGAAGCGTCCGTCCGTCTAATAAAACGGGGCCGTCTAAATACAAAAAAACAGGCAGCGAAAACTTGCAAGGGGGTTTTTTCAGATGAGGATTGTCATGCTCGGAGCGCCCGGGGCCGGAAAAGGCACCCAGGCCAAGAAACTTATTGATGAATATGGAATACCCCAGATATCCACTGGTGACATTCTGAGGCAGAACATTGCGCAGGGCACGCCGCTTGGAAAAGAGGCGAAGGGCTACATGGACAAAGGGGAGCTGGTGCCGGACAAGGTTGTGCTCGGGCTGGTGGAAGACAGGCTCAAACAGCCGGATTGCCAGAAAGGCTTCATACTTGACGGGTTCCCCCGGAACACCGCCCAGGCCGCTGCCCTGGACGAGATGCTCAAAGGCATTAACATGCCCCTGCAGCTTGCAATAAGCATAGATGTGCCCTTTGAGGACCTGATGAAGAGGCTCACGGGCAGAAGGACCTGCCGCTCCTGCGGGCAGATGTACAACGTTTATTTCAGCCCGTCCAAGACGGAAGGCAAATGCGACAAGGACGGCGGAGAGCTCTACCAGAGGGATGACGACAAGGAAGAGACCATAAAAAAGAGGCTTCAGGTATATGAATCCCAGACGGCGCCCCTCATAGAATATTATTCCAAGAAGGGCATCGTAAGGAACATAGCCGGCACCGGGTCCATCTCCGACATATACGGCAAGGTCACCGCGGAGCTTGCGAAACTGAAGTAGGCTTTTTTTGAAGCAGGCCGGACAGGGTAAAAACCAGAAGAGTTATTTTTTAAAAAAAATAAAGAAGTAAAAACTTTGGAAGGAGGCAAGTGAAAAATGGCACTGGTAAATCCACACGGTAAGGATAAAAAACTGAAACCTCTTCTGCTTGAAGGGGCCGCTCTTGAGGCCGAAAAAAAGAAGGCCCAGGGGCTGACCCAGGTGAGGATAAGCTCCCGCGAGGCGGGCGACCTCATCATGATGGGCATAGGCGGGTTCACCCCCCTTACCGGTTTTATGACCCATGCGGACTGGAAGGGCGTCTGCGACAAGTTCACGATGGCAGACGGGACGTTCTGGCCGATCCCGATAACGGTTTCGACCACGCAGGGCCAGGCTGACAGCATAAAGGACGGCGAAGAGGTGGCGCTGGTTTCCGAGGAGACCGGCGAGATCATGGCCACCATGAAGGTTGCGGAAAAATACAAGATCGACAAGGAGCACGAGTGCAAGTGCGTCTATGGCACGACTGACATGGAACATCCGGGCGTGGCGATGGTCATGAAGCAGGCTGACGTGAACCTGGCCGGTCCCGTGAAGGTGCTGTCCGAGGGCAGCTTTCCCAAGGAGTACCCCGCTCTTTTCATAAGGCCCGCCGAATCCAGGAAGATGTTCGAGGAGAAGGGCTGGTCCACCGTGGCGGCGTTCCAGACCAGAAACCCCATGCACCGCTCCCATGAATACCTGACCAAGATAGCCATAGAGACCTGCGACGGCGTCTTCATCCACATGCTGCTTGGCAAGCTGAAGCCGGGTGACATACCTTCCGACACAAGGCAGAAGGCGATAGACACTCTTATAGACAAGTATTATGTAAAAGACACCGTTACCGTCGGCGGGTACCCGCTGGACATGAGGTATGCGGGGCCCAGGGAGGCGCTGCTGCATGCTCTCTTCAGGCAGAATTACGGCTGCAGCCACCTGATCGTGGGCAGGGACCACGCGGGCGTAGGCGACTATTACGGGCCGTTCGACGCGCAAAAGATATTCGACCAGATACCGGCCGGCGCGCTCGAGACGAAACCGCTCAAGATAGACTGGACTTTCTATTGCAAGAAGTGCGACGGCATGGCCTCCATGAAGACCTGCCCGCACGGCAAGGAAGACAGGCTCCTGCTGAGCGGCACCAAGCTAAGGAAGATGCTCTCTGAAGGCGACGAGGTGCCCGACCATTTCTCCAGGCCGGAGGTGCTGGAGATACTCCGCGCCTATTATGCCGGGCTCACTGAAAAGGTCGAGATAAAGACGCATAAATATTCGGAAGGCGCGTAAAAAAAGGAAAAAAGGTTATATAGGTTTGTATTTCAGTAAAAATATTTCCGCTCATTGGGCGGGAACATCAAGAAGGAGGTCTGATTATGCCTAGTTTTGTGATTACCGAGAAGTGCGATGGCTGCAAGGCGCAGGACAAAACCGCCTGTCAGTACATCTGCCCGAACGATCTCATGAAGCTGGACCGGGACAAGATGAAAGCTTTCAATCAGGAGCCCGACCAGTGCTGGGAGGGCTACAACTGCGTGAAGATTTG
>JAKAGP010000294.1 GCA_021825785.1 Nitrospirota bacterium | reverse complement strand
TCTCCTGGATGCGTATTCCGGACCAAGTTGGCCATCGATTCCGATCGGAAGTTGGCCACTGATTCCGGACTGAAGTTGGCCACCTGTTCCGGTGGGAAGTTGGCCACTTTTCCGCATAGCCCGGAATGGGTGGCCAACATCGCTCCGGAATGTACGGCCAACATGCCGGAATCTTTTTGAGACTGTAAGCGGCGCTGGGCAACCGCTGGTAAGGTTCCCTCCAACAGAGGAGGATCCTGATGCCAGCACGGAGGTTGTCCATGCGCAAGATACGAGAAGTGTTACGTTTAAAGTTTGGTCTTGGATTAAAAGACCGCCAGATCGCCCGCAGTTGTTCCATTCCCCGCAGCAGCGTTGCCAATTATGTTCTCAGAGCCAGGCAGGCCGGATTACATACATGGCCCTTGGTACCCGATTTGGAGGACGAAGCCCTGGAAGAGCTGTTGTTTCCGCCGGTTGTCACCAAAATGCCAATATCCAAGGCGGCGACACCGGATTTTGTCTGGATCCACGAGCAGCTGCGCCGTCACAAACACGTGACCCTGCAGTTGCTTTGGGACGAGTATAAAGAAATCAATCCCGAAGGTTATCAATACAGTCAGTATTGTGAACTCTACCGGCGATGGATGCGTAAGGTCGATGTGGTTCTGCGCCAGGAGCACCATGCGGGCGAGAAGATGTTTGTAGACCATGCCGGGCAAACCGTGCCCATTATCAACCAGGAAACCGGCGAAGTCCGTCAAGCTTCCATCTTCGTTGCGGTCCTGGGCGCCAGCAACTATACCTACGCCGAGGCAACCTGGAAACGCGATCTTGTTTCCTGGATTGGATCCCATAATCGAGCGGCTGAGTTTTACGGAGGCGTTTCTACTGTCACGGTCCCAGACAACTGGAAAACCGGCATCAATGATCCCTGCTACTATGAGCCGGATCTGAATCCGACCTACCGGGACTGGGCCGCTCATTACGGCACGGTCGTGATCCCGGCCCGAGTCCGAAAACCGCGCGACAAAGCCAAAGTTGAAGCCGGCGTTCTGGTTGTCGAGCGCTGGATCCTGGCCGCGCTGCGTCATCGCACCTTCTTCAGTCTCGCCGAACTGAATGAAGCGATACATGAACTGCTGGTCCGGCTGAATAATCGCAAGTTTCGCAAGCTGGACACCACAAGGGCCAAACTGTTTGAGTTGCTGGAAAAGCCGATGCTCAAGCCTTTGCCTTCCGAGCCCTTTCCCTTTGTGAAGTGGAAGACCGTTCGGGTGAATATCGATTATCACGTTGAGATCGAGGGACACTACTACAGCGTGCCTTATCAGTACGTTCACGAGCAGGTTGAAGCGCGCATCCTGGAGACCAGCATTGAGATCATTCGCAAGGGGCATAGAATCGCGACTCATGCTCGGAGCAATGCTGCCGGAAAGCACAGCACCCTGTCCGAGCACCGTCCGAAAAAGCATCAGGACCTCGAGTGGACCATTGCGCGGTTTACAGAAAAAGGACGAGCCATCGGCCCATCCACGGCAACACTGCTGGAACGCATCCTGCAATCCCGGAAACATCCCGAACTGGGGTATCGCTCCTGTCTCGGAGTGCTTCGTCTTGGGAACCGTTACACAAATGAACGCCTCGAAGCAGCCTGCCGTCGTGCCGTTGCCATGAATGCCTGTTCCTACCGCAGCATCAAATCGATGCTTTCGACCGGCTTCGATCGACAACCACTTGAAGAGCCGGACATTCCTGCAGCTCATCAGGAGTTTCATGCCAACGTCCGCGGTGCCGGCTACTACGGAAAGGAGGCGGAGGCCTGATGCGAGAACAAACCTTCGAAAAACTCTACAGTCTGAAACTGCATGGTCTGGCTCAGGCGCTTCAAGAGCAGATCAAGAACCCAGAAGCAGCTTCACTCGGCTTTGAAGATCGCCTTGCCGCCCTCGTGGACGCGCAGTGGCTCTGGCGCGAGAACCGAGCCGTCGCTTCCAGACTACGCAAAGCCCGGCTGAAAATGCCGGCATCCATGGAAGACATCAACTACCGGCATCAGCGACAGTTGGATAAACCCATGATGCGCAGCCTGGCTTCCTGTGATTGGGTTAAACAACATCACAATATCACCATCAGCGGGGCCTCCGGCCTCGGCAAAACCTACTTGTGCTGTGCACTACTGGAGCAGGCCTGCCGCAAAGGATATACGGCTTACTATGCCTCGGCTCCGAAGTTTTTCCGGCAGCTTGCCATCGGTTATGCGGATGGCAGCTTTGACCGGATCCTCTCCAAACTTGCGAGAGTCGATGTGCTCGCCGTGGATGATTGGGGGTTGACGCCGCTGAGTGATATGGAAAGAAGGCACTTCCTGGAAGTGATGGACGATCGTGGCGGATCCCGTTCCACGGTTCTGACAAGCCAGTTCCCAGTGGATAACTGGCATGATCTGATCGGCAGCCCCACACTAGCGGATGCTGTTATGGAACGGATCCTTTCAAACAGTTATCGACTGGCTCTCTCGGGCGAAACCATGCGGCCGGTGAAGAAAGCTCTGCAGACCTCGGGAAAGGAGGGAGCATGAGCAACGAAACGCTGGTCCTGAAGAATCCTCGCGGCTGGTTTGCCGCTGGCGCCGAAGTGCAGAAAGCCCTGGATCTGCTGAGTGATGGCGCTTTCAGGCTTTTTATTTACCTCTGCCTGAATGCCCGGCGGGATACGGCAACGCTCGAAGGCAGCCTCACGCAACTGGCAAAAAATGTTAAGAGGGGACAGCACACGCTTCGGCTCTATCTTCGGGAGATGGAAGCCTCCGGCATCTGCCGTTTCCGGTTCGGCCACAGTCCCGTAGGCAATGGCTTCGTCGAGATCACCGAAGAGTTCTGGCCCTATCAAAGATCCGTTCCGGACCCAATCTCTAACGATTCCTCGGAGTTTGTCGCAGCGATCAGAAAAATACTGCAAGCCAGGGCCTGCATTAAAACACCGGGTTCTGCAGCTGATGAGATTTTGGCGCGAGAGTGGTTTGATCGCGGAATCAGCCTGGAACTCATTGAACATGTGATCCTGATTGGTTCCATCCGGAAATATGTTTCCTGGCGAGACAATCAGACCCGGACTATGATCGGCAGCCTGAAGTACTTTCAACCTGTGCTGGAGGAGGTGCAGGGGATGAAAGCTGATTCCGAGTACTGGGCTTACCTTCGCTATCGGCTTACGCGGATGGAAAACGAATGGAAGCATAATCGGGAGGAATCCGCATCCCGTGAGGCGGAGGTCACGACCCGAACGGAGCATTCTTGACCGCAAACAGGCAACTTAGTCGATCTTCGACTAAGTTGTCGGTCTTTTTGAGGAGAAAGGAGATGATGCTGAGCATACGACATTGGTTTTTATTGACGGAAGTTGGCCATGTAAGTGAATATTAAAGCAACCCAGCGTCGCTTCGCTCCGAAGGGTGGCCAACATCATCGGAACAGGTGGCCAACTTCGCCGGAATACGCATAGACACCTTGATCGCTTCGGTCACCGTGCCCCCACCCATCGAAAGGATCCGCACGAAACGGGGCACGCCCTGCTCGTGAACCACCACGTTGGTGATGCCCGCGCCAATGGAAACGATCGCCTCGGCATTGGAGCC
>JAKAGP010000293.1 GCA_021825785.1 Nitrospirota bacterium | reverse complement strand
TCATGCAGGACTGCGTCTTGAACAGCGGCCTCGGTTTTACGGAAAAAGCCCCGAATTTTTCCTCGTTGTCGATCAATACCGGCGCGCCCCGTTCGAGGACTTTCCCGGCAATGCCCTCACCCGTTCTTACCCTGACGTCTCTCATGAGCCACTTGTTGACCCCCCGTGCCGAAATGACCATGAGGGCATCTCCGTTTTCGTCGGGAAGCATGAGGGAGCATTTCTCCGCGCCCACAAACCTGGCTGACTCGTCTACAATCGAGTCGCAAAGCGCCTGCAGGTCCCTGTAATGGTAAAACAACCGCGACGCCGTCCTGGAGATATGGTCCAGGCCGCCGCGGCGTATGGCATACTCATCACCCTGGCGTCTCGCGTTTAAAAGACAGGTTGAAAGTTTGCAGAGTCCGCTTATGGATTCAAGGATTTCATGGTCCAGCATGCAGTTGAATATGCCCAGAAACCCGGAAAGGTCCGTCTGCTGGCCGATGGGGAAAAGATACATGGAGATGATCTCTTCCGGGAAGCCCGAACGCCTCAGTTTGTGGCCGTCGGCAGCCGAGACCGGCCCCCCAGACCTGATGGCTTCCGACACCGGATAGTCCTGCCTTGAGAGCCTGATGTTTTTGACGATTCCCCGGCTGCGGCCGCCCGCCGATTCCGGATGGAAGCAGCCATCCTTCATGGAAAAGACGGCCGCCGTATCCACACCGAAGAGGAATATGACCGTGTCGGTTATGATCTGGCGCATATCCTCCATTTTCATGCCGGATCCCATGCCGGCCGCCAGAGTGATTATGGTCCTGGACCACTGCCACCGCCGGCTTAGCTGCCTCTTCTCATACCCGGAAGACAGGATGCTCTCAAGAAGCGGCTTTATCGACCCTATATGTTTTCCCATGGTCCGGGAATCCGCAAAATTCAGCTCGCTCAGCCAATCAGCCGCCGGACGGCCCGTCAGGCCGAATTGCTCTGCGCTGCCGGCATAGAACCTGGCGAAATCCTCCCGGGTCGTGTAAAAACCCTCGCAAAGGGCCACCAGCCCCGCCTCCTTATAACGTATGGGCATGAAAACGTGATGCTGCCCGGTAAATCCCCTTATCAGAAGGGGGTTAGCGCTCCTGAGCGCCAGCTTCAGGTATCTTGAAAGAAAATCGTGGTAAAGTTGCCGGCCTTCCCTGCTTGTCTTTATGCGGGAAAGCAGGGGGTCTTGCCTGAATGGGGCGATAAGGAGGTTTTCCCTGTCGTCATAGATGGAAAAATTCAGTCCCGTGATGGCCGAAAGCGATTCCAGCGCCTTCGACATGGATTGTATATCTATCAGTTGTATCATTGTTTGAGCTTTTTTCTGCAAAACTTATACCATGGGCCGGCGATAATTTGTTGCAGGGGATTTCAAACGGGCTTACAATATCAGACAAGTCTTTTTCCCCCGTTTTTCTACGGCTCAAATCCAGAGATTTTCAAGGCTATTACGCAAAATTGACGGCTTCCACCCATTTGATTCGCAGCGCTTTGAAATGTACGGCGTCGAAACCTGACATCTCGTGGTTCAAGTTAAAAGGGGTTTACTGATGTCGAAAAAACTTACACTTGAGGGGCAAAATTTTTACAACTTTATAATTATTCCGGTTGAAAAGGCTTAAAAAAAACAATCCGGCCGGATGGAAAATTTTCGGGCAAAAAAAAGTTTTTTCAACTATGGGTTGTGTAAGTGCGCAATCCTCCGCCGCATGAGCAAAGTCAAAAATTGCCCATGTGGCGTCGCAACGCGGGCGTGCCGCAGAAGGCCATCTATCAGGCATAGGGGGAAAACCGCCTTTCCCCTTTCCAGGAAAATATAAGCAATTATAATGCCAGATTTTCAAAAGGATGATTTACAACAGATATTCAATATTCGAACTAATCCATATAAATTTAATATCTTATATATGTAAACCTGCTTTACCGGTTGTATCTTTTCCGCCGGAATGGGTCCTTTCCCGTATTCAAAATCTGTAACCAATATGTAACCTTTCTTTTACAGTTTGTAATCTTTTCCTGACATGGAAAGTCCCCGCCTCTCGGCCATAATTTTTTTCAACTTTTAATTTGTAGACAAACATCCCGATTTAGGATAAACGTTATATTCGCTGACAGGGGGGATTCCTTAAAGACACAGAGAGCACTGCAAGTTGGCAAATGTCCTTAAATTGTGAATTTATGATGAAGGCGGGCGTGGTTAATATTTTCAGGGAATTATGCCGATAAGAGCGGCAGGGGATGCGAAGGAGGGGCGCGAGTGATGGGAGGAAATGCTGACGGGTTTCGGACAATGCCTGGGATGAGGGCTGCCGCCGCCAGGATGGCAAAGTCCATTTCTGTCTTTCTGGCAGTGGTTTTGATACTCGGCTCCTGCCAGCCCAAGACCAAGCAACAGCTTCTGGGCGAGGCAGCGGCGTCCCTCAAAAAAGGCGACGCCAGGAGCGCCGTCATCTATCTGAAAAAGGCCCTCGACAAAGACGGCAATTACACCGACGCCAGGCTTGAACTTGCAACTGCTTACCGCAGGCTCGGCAAACTGGAGTCCGCCCGGAATGAGCTTCTAAAAATCCTGAAGGCAAACCCTTCGCTTGAAAAGGCCCACATCGGGCTTGCCAGGGTATATCTTGAGCAGTCAAAGCCCGATGATGCCCTTGCCGAGCTTGGGAAGATCCCCGCGGCAAAGGCGGCCGGCGCCCAGGTCCTTGATGAAACCGGCTGGGCCTACGCGCTCAAGAATGAATATCCGGCCGCTCTTGATTCTTTTCAGAAGGCGCTTTCGGCCCCCGGCGCCGATGCGGCCGAAATAGGGTTGCATATAGCGAAGGTCTATTTCGGCATGGGGGATATGGCAAAGACCCAGCAGGAGCTTTCCTGGGTGCTCAAGAAAGACCCGGCCGACAGGGACGCCATTCACCTGCTTGCGGCTGTGCAAACAAGGGAAAACGACATAGACGGCGCCATAAGGACATATGCCATGGCCGGGAAAACGGACATCCAGGCCAGATACAATACCGGGCTGCTGCTGATGGGGAAAAACCAGTTTGGGCAGGCCCTGGACATATCCGGCCAAATCATATCAAGCTGGCCCCACAGGCCCGAGGGCTACATGCTTAAAGGCGTTGCCCTTTTCAGCATGAAAAGATACGGCGATGCCAGCGGTTTTCTGAGAAAAACGCTCACCATGACGCAAACTCCAGGGGCCCATTATTATCTGGGTCTTTGCCTTTACAACATGAACGATCTGGAGGAGGCCCTGGACGAGCTGAACAAATCCATCAGTCTGGACCCGTCCCTGGTGCCCGCCCAGAACCTGGCGGGTCTTATCCTCATGAAACAGAAGAGAACGGACGAAGCCATCGCTCAACTGAAGAGATTCATCTCGACGGGGAAGGATAACGCGGCCACCCATAACCTCCTGGCTAACGCATACTTTGCCAGGGGGATGAAAAGCGAGGGAATGGACGAACTGAACAAGGCCATTTCGATGGACCCATCGTTTGCCGACGCGCGCATCCAGAAAGGAGTCATCCTGCTTGGAAGCGGCAGGCTCCCTGAGGCCGAAACAGAATTGAAGGCGGCGGTTTCGCTGAACCCGGG
>JAKAGP010000292.1 GCA_021825785.1 Nitrospirota bacterium | reverse complement strand
GGGCAGATTAGACCCTGAGGGGCTTAATCTCAAGGATCAAGTGGTTTTTATAAACAGGGTGGCCAAGGTCGTGAAAGGCGGGCGCAGGTTCTCCTTTGCGGCCCTGGTTGTGCTTGGCGACGGTGAGGGCACTGTGGGAATAGGCAAGGGAAAGGCCTCCGAGGTGCCTGAGGCAATAAGAAAGGCCGTCGAGGGCGCGAAAAAAGCCCTTATACGTTTCCCCCTCAAGGGAAGGACCATACCGCACAGGGTAGTGGGTTTGTACGGGTCTAACAGCGTTGTCATGAATCCCGCCAAAAACGGGACAGGCCTTATTGCGGGCGGTCCTGTGAGGGCTTTGCTGGAGGTCGCAGGCATCCATGATATCGTGGCAAAATCGCTTGGCGGGCACAACCCGTTCAATACGGTGAGGGCCACGCTGGACGGACTGATGAAGCTCAAGGATTTTGATTCCGTTATGAAGATGCGCGGCAGGGGCGAAGAGGAATCCACAGATAAGGAGAAGGCTGATGAGGATAGAGGAGTTAAAACCGGCTCCCGGTAGCAGGAAAAAGCAGAAGAGGGTTGGACGCGGGCCGGGTTCCGGGCACGGCAAGACGGCCACGAAGGGACATAAGGGCCAGAAGGCCAGAAGCGGAGGCACCAAGGGCAAACGCGTGGGCTTCGAGGGCGGGCAGATGCCCATCCAGAGAAGGCTGCCCAAAAGGGGCTTTACGAATATCAGCCATAAGGAATACGCCATTATTAATGTGGGCAAGATCGGCAGCCTCGGGCTGTCCGAGGTGAGCCCTCAGATACTGCTTGAGAAGAAGATCATTAGCTCGCTGAAGGATGGTCTGAAGGTACTGGGTACGGGCGAGCTCAAGGGCCCGGTAACGGTGTCTGCCCATCTGTTCAGCAAGAGCGCTGTTAAAAAAATCACGGAGGCGGGCGGCAAGACCGAGTCGATCTAAATGGGCGGATTGAGTAGTTTTCAAAATATATTCAGGATAGAGGAGCTTAAAAAGAGGCTCCTGTTCACCCTTGGCTTGCTGGCCGTCTACAGGATAGGCGGTCATATTCCGACCCCCGGCATAAACGGGGAGCAGTTAAGCAAGTTCCTGCTGCAGAGGGGCGGGGCCATCATGGGCTTTTTTGACATGTTCGCCGGTGGCGCCCTCTCCAAGGTCACTATTTTCGCCCTGGGCATCATGCCTTATATCAGTGCGGCCATTATCCTGGAGCTGCTGACTGTCGTTGTGCCAGCCATAGGGAAGATGGCCAAGGAAGGCGAGGAAGGCAGAAAGAAGATAGTCAAATACACCCGCTACGGCACGGTCATCATCAGCGCCATACAGTCGCTGGGTATCGCGGTGGGTCTTGAAGGCATGGCCGGCGGGGCGTTCATTCAGCACCCGGGCTGGAGCTTCCGGCTCATGACCATGCTCACCCTCACTGCCGGAACGGCGTTCATCATGTGGCTTGGCGAGCAGATAACGGAGCGCGGTATCGGAAATGGCATATCGCTTATCATATTTGCGGGCATAGTCTCCAGGTTTCCGTCGGCCATCGGCGCCACGTACAGGCTGGTCCAGGCGAAGGAGCTGTCACTTTTCTTCCTCCTGTTCCTGATCGCCGTAGTGATCTTCGTGATAGGTTTTATCATCTATGTTGAGCGGGGCCAACGCAAGATACCCGTCCAGTATGCCAAAAGGGTAGTGGGCAGGAAGATGTACGGAGGGCAAAGCACGCACCTTCCGCTTAAAATAAACACATCCGGCGTTATCCCGCCCATATTCGCGTCATCCATAATAATGTTCCCGGCCACTGTCGCGGGCTTCATCCAGATACCCTGGGTGCAGAGCATTGCCAGAGAACTCGCGCCCGGAACCATTTTTTACACGCTGCTTTATATAAGCATGATAATGTTCTTCAGCTTCTTTTACACCGCGGTGGTATTCAACCCCGTCGATGTCGCGGACAACCTTAAGAAATACGGCGGGTTCATACCCGGCATCAGGCCGGGTCAGAAGACCTCCGATTATATTTACAGGGTGCTCTCCAGGCTCACCTTCGCGGGCGGCATATATCTCTGCGCTGTGTGCATACTTCCGGAGATATTGATACAAAGGTTCAACGTGCCGTTTTACTTCGGCGGCACCTCGCTTCTTATAGTGGTCGGCGTGGCCCTGGACACGATCTCCCAGATAGAGTCTCACCTGGTGACCCGCTCTTACGAGGGCTTCCTCAAGAAGAGCCGGGTGCGGGGCAGGCGCGGCTGACCGGTTTGCTGGAATCTTTTTTCCCTTTTTTTTGTTTTGGCTTTTCGGAATTTGCCCGGTTCGCCGGATTTTTTTACCAGTGTTTTGGCTTGGGTTCTTTGAATTCGATAGATAGATATATCCGTGATCCTCATTAAGGGGTCTGACGAGATAGCCTGGATGGCCGAGGCCGGCAGGATCGTGGCCGAGACGTTCGAGGCCATCAAGGACAGCATTGCCCCGGATGTAAGTACGGAGGAACTCGACAGGCTGGCCAGCGATTTTATATTGAAAAAGGGCGGCGAGCCCGCCTTCAAGGGCTACAGGGGATATCCGGCAACCATGTGCAGCTCCATAAACGAGCAGGTGGTGCACGGGATACCCTCCGGTCGTCGGCTCAAACAGGGTGATATAGTCAGCGTGGATCTGGGCGTCAGGTACAAGGGCTTTTACGGGGATGCCGCCGTAACGTACGCGGTAGGCGGCGTGAGTCCCGCGGCAAGGACCCTGATGCGGACCACCGAAGAGGCCCTGTGGCTTGGGATCGCGCAGGCTGTGGAGGGCAACAGGGTTTCCGATATCGCCCACGCCATACAGAAGCACGCGGAGGGCAGAGGTTTTTCGATAGTGAGGAGCTTCGTGGGCCATGGGATAGGAAGGTCGCTCCATGAGGAGCCACAGGTGCCCAACTTCGGCCCCCCCGGCAAGGGTCCCAGGCTTCTTAAGGGCATGGCCCTGGCAATAGAGCCCATGGTGAATGCGGGAGGCTGGCAGGTAAAGATACTTGACGACGGATGGACCGCCGTCACGGCGGACGGGAGCCTGTCGGCGCATTACGAGCATACGATAGTCGTGACCGGTGCGGAGCCTCTGGTATTGACTAAGCTTCCGTAGGTCAGATAAAATACATATTTGTGGAAAGCCTAATAATTCATACTGGGCCGGAAGCCTGAACGGAGGGTAATGCCTAAGGAAGAAAATATAGAGGTCCAGGGTACGGTGCTGGAGACCCTCCCCAATGCCACCTTCAGGGTGGAGCTTGAAAGCGGGCAGGTTGTGCTGGCCTATGTTTCAGGCAAGATGAGGATGCATTTCATCAAGATACTGCCCGGTGACAAGGTTCTGGTGGAGCTCTCTCCGTATGACCTCACGCGGGGAAGGATCACGTACAGGTTTAAATGAGCAGGCATAAATGGTTTCAGATCATATTTCAGCGTCAGTTTTTTAAACAGCGGAAGGAGTTTGCGTCATCATGAAAGTTCGGTCTTCAGTTAAGGCGGTTTGCCAGAAATGCAAGGTTATAAAAAGGAAAGGTGTCGTGCGGGTGATATGTGAGAATCCGCGGCACAAGCAGAGGCAGGGTTAAGAGATGGCAAGA
>JAKAGP010000291.1 GCA_021825785.1 Nitrospirota bacterium | reverse complement strand
GCAAGCGGCATAACGACTGCCGTGGCCTTCTCCGCATCCTGTGATCATGTGACCCTCAGCGGAAATTATTATGGAGGGGCAAATACCATCTTACAGGGGCCATACAGCAGCATCCAGCCGTAATCAGATATGGCTTATATACCATTCATAGGTCCTTTGAATTCCAACAGTTAACTGCGTTTTTGCCTCCCAGCCCAGGCGTTTGGCCCTGCCAACGTCCAGCAATTTACGGGGCGTCCCGTCCGGCTTGGAGCTGTCGAACACGTTTCTCCCCTGAAAGCCAATGATGTTTGAAATGGCCCCCGCAAGCTCTTTTATGGTAATGTCTCTGCCGGTCCCAACATTTATGAATTCACCAGCCTCCGCAAAATCGCAATTCTCCATGAAATAGATGCAGGCATCGGCCAGGTCATCCGCATACAAAAACTCCCTGGAAGGACTGCCGCTACCCCAGATATTGACAGACACATCTGATAACGGGAGGTCCGAACCTGCGAGGTTCACCCCGAATTTTGAAAGGGCACTGATAATTTCATCCTTCCCCATCAGGGAAGCATCTTTTTCATTCAGCGGATATCTTTGAAAATCCTTCCGGATGGAATCGAAATCGCCGGACTGAAGACATTTGCCCAGGAACGTTTTTCTAAGGAGGGCAGGCAGAACGTGGGAGGTCTCCAGGTTGAAATTGTCGTTTGGACCGTACATATTGGTAGGCATCAGTGATATGAAATTCGTGCCATACTGTTCATTGTAATATCTGCAGAGCTTTATCGCCGCTATCTTGGCGATGGCGTACGGCTCGTTCGTAGGCTCCAGGGACCCGGTTAAAAGAAATTCCTCTTTCATGGGCTGCGGGGCGAATTTGGGATATATGCAGGAGGAGCCCAGGTTTAAAAGCTTCCTCACTCCCGCTTTGTAAGCGGCATTGATCATGTTGGCCGCGATGGCTATATTGTTAAATATGAATTCGGCCTTATAGGTATCGTTTGCAAGTATCCCGCCCACTTTGGCCGCGGCCAGGAACACATATTCAGGCCTCTGCTCCATGAAGAAGTCCATGACCGCCTGCTGATTGGTCAAATCCAATTCCCCGTGGGTTCTCGTAATGACATTGGCGTACCCGGATTTCTCTAACGCCCTCATTATTGCGGAGCCCACCATGCCTCTGTGGCCCGCCACGAATATTTTTGCGTTTTTTTCCATTTTTTTGATCCTATTCCAGGCGCTGCAATATCTTGTGCCCGCCGTCCTTAAGATATTTATCTTTCGCCATCAGAGCCAGATCGCTCCGCATCATGTCTTTTATAAGCAGCGGCAAATCATAACTGGGCCGCCATCCAAGTTTTGTCCTGGCCTTGGCGGAGTCCCCAAGCAGCAATTCCACCTCCGTGGGCCTGAAATATCTTTTATCTACCGCGATCACCGTTTTCCCAATCTCCACCTGGAACTCGGGGTCGTTACAGGCCGTCACAATGCCCTTTTCGCCAATTCCACTGCCGGTAAACTCTATTTCAATACCGGCCTCACCAAAGGCCATACGCGCAAATTCACGCACTTCGGTGGTAATACCCGTGGCTATGACAAAATCATCAGGGGTATCCTGCTGAAGCATGAGCCACATCGCCTCAACAAAATCGGTCGCATGCCCCCAGTCGCGCTTCGCGGAAAGGTTGCCGAGATAGAGCATGTCCTGGAGCCCCAGGGCTATCTTTGCCACCGCGCGCGTTATCTTCCTTGTCACGAAGGTCTCACCGCGCCGCGGGCTTTCGTGATTAAAAAGAATGCCGTTGCACGCGAACATATTGTATGCCTCGCGATAGTTTACGGTTATCCAGTATCCGTAAAGTTTGGCGACAGCATACGGGCTTCTCGGATAAAATGGGGTAGACTCGTTTTGCGGCGTGGCACGCACCAGCCCGTAAAGCTCGCTTGTGGAAGCCTGATAAAACCTGGTCTTTCGCTCAAGCCCGAGTATCCTTATCGCCTCAAGAATTCTCAGTGTGCCTAAGCCGTCGGCGTTCGCCGTGTATTCGGGGGTCTCGAAACTGACGTGCACATGGCTCATTGCGGCAAGATTGTATATTTCATCAGGCTGCACCTGCTGGATGATGCGGATGATATTCGTGCTGTCAGTAAGGTCTCCGTGGTGGAGGAATAACTTCCTGTTCTCATCATGGGGTCCCTGGTAAAGGTGGTCTATCCTATCGGTATTAAACAGGGAGCTCCTGCGCTTTATTCCATGCACTTCATAATCCTTATTCAACAGCAACTCGGCCAGATACGCCCCGTCCTGGCCCGTGATCCCGGTGATCAATGCTCTTTTATTCACGTTTATCCTCTTTAATTTTTTTATAAGAACCCCGACATCGCTGCATCTATTATAACAGGTACATTCGCCTGCCTATTACTTTCAGCATAAAAACCGGGCTTGAGACCAGGTAGCGTCTCCAAAGGCGGCGAGGCTCCCTCAAGAGCCGCAGCAGCCATTCCAGCCCCAGTCGCTGAAAAAAGGGGTTGGCTCTTTGCACATTGCCGGTATAGAAATCAAAAACAGCCCCAATCGCGCCAACGAATTTCACATTGAGACGATGCTTATTTAGAAATATCCATTTTTCCTGTTTGGGCGCGGTCATGCCGACCCAGAGCACATCAGGTTTTGCCCTGTTTATTGCCTCGGCCATAAGCCGGTTGTCATCATCGCTGAATTCAGGCTTGTATGGAGGGGAATAGACGCCGGCCACCCTGATATTGGGGAAATCCACGGCCATCTTCTCCCCGATTATCTCCAGATTCCGCTCTGTAGACCCGAGGAAATAATATGAATACCCGCCCTTTTCATTCAAAACCCCGCTTAGTTCCCTAAAAATATCGCTGCCCGTGATCCGGTTGTGGACCGCGCCCCCGAAAATCCTGGATGCGATAACGAGACCTACTCCATCCGGAGTGACAAAATCCGCATTCTTAATTGCGGCTTCAAAAACAGGATCTTTCATCGCGACCTCCAGGGAGTGAGGATTCGCAAAAACGGCGTATTTCATTTTTTGATTCATGTCTATTATCGAAACAATCTCATTAATGAGTTCCCGCTGCGTCTTAGTCGTGATCGGATATCCCAATATCATCTCACTGTTTTCACGCTTCATGCTGTTTTCGTTTTTACCGGCGATCATCTTATGAGGATCCCGAACATTTCTTCATGAAACCGTTGGCTGTTTCTTCCACTATTTCACAAAAAAGACGCGCAAACTGCTCTCGCCTCAAGGCAGTCTTTTTTAACGCCGTATCCTCCAAGTCAAATCGGGGCCCTGGTTCCCATTCGCACCATGCCAGCTTGAGGGCATCAGCAATTTCAAAAGGATCGTGCGGATCAAAATAGCTGCATACATCAGGTGACTGTTCGCGATGGACCCGCAAATCCGACAGGAGCATGGGGATGCCAAGCGATTTTGCCTCTTCGACGGTAGTGCTCCAGCCCTCGAAAAAGGACGGGTTGATAACTGCAACCGAGGCGCGCATCAAAGGCAATATATCAGCGCGGGGTATCATACCCAGGATACGGAACTGTTCCGATAACCCGTAACGTTCGGCAGATAAAACAACGAGCCCCGGATGATCGGGGTTGCGGTGATCGC
>JAKAGP010000290.1 GCA_021825785.1 Nitrospirota bacterium | reverse complement strand
CCGGGCGGGACGCTAACCACCCGCGGGCAGAATGGAGCCGATTTGACGCTCCGTGTCCGAGGTGTAGGGCTTCCCACATGTCGGCGCTCGATCCGCGTGCGGTGAAGATTGCCAGGGGGATTGAGGCGTTGGTGGGGCTGGCAATATGAAATCTCGTAAACCCATGCACGATGATTGGGCGACGCCCCCGGAGTTCTACCAGATGCTTGACCATGAGTTTCACTTTGACTTCGACCCCTGTCCGCTGAGGGCTACATTTGATGGACTCGCAATCGAGTGGGGGCGCCGGAATTTCGTGAATCCGCCGTACAGTCGGAAGCTCAAGGAAGCCTTCATTCATAAGGCCCTGGACGAGTCCCGAAAGGGCAAGCTCGTGGTGATGCTCCTGCCGGTTTCTACAAGCACGCGGATATTCCATGAAATCATCCTCCCCCATGCTACACAGATCCGCTTCGTGGCAGGGCGGCTACGCTTCGCCGGGATGGATTCTCACGGCCGTCCGGCGCTGGGTTGTGGGATGCATGACTCGATGGTTGTCATTTTTAGGCAGACGATTACGAGCCAAAGGAGGGCCGATGAAAACCCGAAAGCAGTTATTTAAGGAGATACGCGAGTGGAAGAAGAAGTTAGCAGTTAGTAATTTTGAAGCAAGTCTTTGGCGGGCGCACGCGCTCCGGCTCGAAAAGAAGTTGCGCGGTGAACCGCTGACGGAAGCGGAACGAATCATAGAGGCCAAGTTTAAACTTCGACGCCAGATTGAGGGGGCGATTCGTATGTGGACTTCCCCCGAAAAAACGGACACAGAGTTAAGCCACTAGCCCAAGCGATTCGAATTCCATCGGGCTCCTATAGCCCAATGTCGAATGCTTCCGTTCCCGATTATAAAATACTTCAATATATTCAAAAATACTCTGCTTCGCCTCCTCCCTCGTCCAATATCTGTTGAACTGTATCAGCTCCGTCTTCAGCGTCTTAAAAAATGACTCCGCAACGGCGTTGTCATAACAGTTACCCTTCCTACTCATACTCCCCTTTACTCCATGCCTTGATAGTAACGCTTGAAACGCTCCACTCGCATACTGGCTGCCTCGGTCCGTGTGGAATATCAGACCGGGACCAGGATTCCTCCGGCCAACCGCTTGCTCAAACGACTCTTTCACCAGGTCCTGCGTCATCCTCTCCTTCATCGACCAGCCAACCACCGCTCGGTTGTAGAGGTCCAGTATTACAGAAAGATACAGCCAGCCCTCCTCCGTCGGAATATATGTGATGTCCGATACCCAGACCTTATTTGAACTCCCAACCTCAAAATTCTGCCCAAGCAGATTCTCTGACACTGAAAGGTTATGCGTCGAATCCGTGGTCGCCTTGAATTTCTTCGCCGTCTTTGCTCGCACCCCATCCTCCTTCATCAGCCGCGCCACTCGGTTCCTGCCGCATTTTATGTCCAGTTCCCTCAACTCATTGTGAACTCGCGGACTCCCATAAGTCCGTCGGCTCCTGCCGTGTATTACTTTTATCACGAATAACAACTGCTCATTTTCAGTTTCTCGCATGCTCTCAATCCTTTTATCCCAACAGTAATACCCGCTCCTTGATACTCCCATTACCACGCACATTTTCTCCACCGGAAATTCGGAGCGATTCCCTCTGATAAATACGTACTTCATTTCGGTGTCTTTGAGAAAATGGCTACTGCTTTTTTTAAAATGTCCCTCTCCATTGTCACCCCGGCCAATTCCTTCCTCAATCGAAATATCTCCGCCTCCGCAGGTTTCATGTGCCCCTTCCCGGGAAAGGCGTTCTCGGGGTCTTTCAGATAATCCCGCTTCCACCGATACAAAAGGCTTTCCTTTATCCCCAATGATTCGGATACCTCAGAAACCGTTCTGCCATGGTCCACTACCAGCTTGACCGCTTCGAGGATAAATTCCCGGTCATACTTCTTCCTGCTCCGTCTGCCAGCTTCCATTACAACACCCCCTATCAGCATCTACGTTATTGGCTTTTCGGTGTGTACGTCAAATCGGGGGAGGGTCAATGGGATCAATATTGAGGAAACGCAGACCCTTCATGGGCCCATACGGTATATCCGCCACGACTTTTCGAGGTGGGAGTCATGACGCCTTTCGAGTCTTTCGTTCTGGGTTTTATATGTGGAGCCGCGGGGTTTCTTGCGGGCTGGGCCGTAGGGAGGGCGCGAGCCCGGCGCGATTTCGAACGGATTTTTCGTGCAAAGGACGAGGCATTTAAATTCTGGGCCGACAATCTTCTCATGCAGAGTTCACCCAGAACATTCGCCCCATTCGAGCCATACCCTGAGCCGGCGTGGCCAAGGAACGACTCCGCCCACGCTGCCATAATTGCATTGCTGATTGTACTCCTTGTCTCCGGTACCCTCAACCGGAAAGACTAGTCCCTAGGGTACAACCGTACAATCAGGCCCCCCTCCGCCCAGCAGTGCTAACCCACCCCGGGCGCCAGTAGGACCGACCCCGCCCAGCACGATGAGCAGATGGATGAGCGTACAACCGTACAACCGGGGGTTCGGAGATTCAAAATAAGCGGGTGGGGACATCTATGGATCTCAACAGCCCCGAGGTACGCACCCCCCTATACTACCCCATCACAAGGAGGGATAAGTCATTGAATGGCAAGGGGAAAACGGGGGTGCGGACATCACTCCCCCGCCTTGTGCCTATTCCGGCCCATGCGACAGATGTTGCAACAAATGTTGCATGGGTGCAACGCTCAAGCCGGCGCTGTGATGATAGAGTCACGGGTGGAGTGGGCTAACCTGATGAACGTGCGTGCACCTCTTTTATCGTCGGTAGCACTACTCATTCTTGGTGCTGACGCACAACACCGGCGGACCGGTTTTCCGGGCTACATTTATTATTCTATCCCGGACGGATTACGCCCGAGGACCGCCCGCCCGACGTTTGCGCCCCGGCTACACGCAGATATATTTTCGTAGCGGTGCCAATTCTTGTCACCTCTATATCCCTGATATCCTTGAGCTTTTTGTTTGCTATAATATATTGTCATTGTTGGGCGCTTCCGGCTGTTTTTAAACTCCAATAATATCAACTACTTATACACTTATTGTATTGGCACGAGTGTTGCTATATATACAGGTGTCCGGCTACGGTGGCCGGACGCCAAACGATGGAGGAGGAAGCAAAAATGACAATACAGGCCAAATTAATCGGGGAAAAGTCCGGGGGGCTGACGGCGGTAGAAATATGGGATAAGGATGAGTTGGTATGGTCCCATCTCTATCTCAGAGACGGTTGCGCCGATGCCGGATACCGTAAAGGATTGCATCAGGCTTATAAAGACATGGTAGGGGCGGCCAATTGGGCCACCTACGATGGATGTGATCGGGATGATGATGGTGATGTGATCCAGTACTCGGTTGGCGACGACGAGATTGTTATCTGCGATCCTATTGCTCATCTGTGGACACGCGGCCAGCGCATGGGACAATCCGACGAGATACTGGATGCTCTGATATTGGCCGGCCTGATTGAGCACACCTCAGCAGATGACTATATGTTAGATGATAACGGACCGTCGCAGGTGGCCGAGTATATAAGGGCGAGGATTATAAAATGAACATGCTAAAAAAAATATCCG
>JAKAGP010000289.1 GCA_021825785.1 Nitrospirota bacterium | reverse complement strand
AGGATCTTTGTTTTGCTCCGGATGCCAAAAAGCAAAGGGCCACGCCCTATCTTCTTATGAGGCCAGGCCCGGGATCAGGCCCGGGTTTTCGGTGACCTTTATCGTGTCCCTGAGTCCTTCCAAATAGGACTCGAGAGCGCGCTGGCGCTTCATGTTAAGAAGCGCGTCCTCGATAGCGCCGGCCGTCTTATCGTTCCCCTTGGGGATCGAGGCAAGCTCTGCCGGGGACAGCACTACAGGGTCTTCTATCAGCCTGCGCATCTTCTCCGTAAGAAGCTCCTGCCTGAGGGAGGACTCGTACTCCTCCGGCGTGATACGGTTCATCCGCAGCACACTCAGGTAGGCGTTCCTGCTGAACGCCCCTCCCTGCCTGAACGCCGGCTCGGACGCTATGGCCGCCCTAAGCTCGTCATTGGTCACGGTGACCCCCGCAGAATGCGCCGCATGGGAAAGTATCTCGTTTACCACCATCTCCCCAAGCACCTGCTTTTCAAGGGCCTGCTTCATCTTGTCGTCGAATTTGGCTCCATATGTATCCCGGGCAGAGTCCTCTGCCCTCTGGTATACCCGCCAGTACTGGTTCAGGGATATCTTGGTGCCGCCAACAGATGCAACTATCTGTTTGTCCTTGCCGTTGCCCATCCCGCCCACACCCCAGAAGATGAAGGAGATGATGATCACCACAAAAAGCGCATAGAAATATTTGGCGTGTCTACGCATTGATTTAAGCATGGTCCGGTCCTTTAGTACCTCCCGTTGAAGTAATCTTTCAATATGTCCGTATGGTCAAACACAATGGGCGAGGGCAGTCCTTCGCGCCTGAAAACGGCAGCCCGCAGCGCATCATCGGCGCCAAGGAGGGCGCCTTTCCCTTTTGCGACAAACACGGTGCTTATGGTGTGCTGTCTTGGGTCCCGCCCGGGGTCTGAATACGTATGCATCTGCCTTACGAGCTCCACATCCAGCCCCGTTTCCTCCCTGGCCTCCCTGCGTGCGGCATCCTCCAGGGCCTCTCCGTAATCCACGAACCCTCCGGGGAGCGCCCATCCGTGCGGGGGGAATTTTCTCTCTACCAGGACTATGCCCTCCCCGAACTCTATTATGATGTCCACGGTGGAGGCAGGACCTCTCTTTACCGGCTGGGACTGTCCCTGAGCGGCTTCTTTTCCTCCAAGGGGCGGGTTGCAAGCGGTCACTCGAAGTCGGTCTCCAGTTCCTTTTCGGGAAGGATGGTCGATATGGCGTGCTTGTAAATAAGCTGGCTTGTGGAGCCTTTGAGCATCACGACGAAATTGTCGAAGCCCTTGATTATGCCCCTAAGCCTGATCCCGTTCGCAAGGTAGATCACTACCGGCACCTTCTCTTTCCTGAGCTTGTTCAGATAAGCGTCCTGAAGAGATTGCGTTTTTATATTATTGTCGGCGCCCATGTCCCTCCCCCTCTTTCTTACCCCTTTCCGGGGTCTTTTGTTTCAGTTTATTTTTTATTTTAAATCTAATCACTTTTTACCGCAAGGGCGGGTGCGCTATTCCAAAACTTGCACCGTTCTGTTATATTAGGGCTAAGCGTTGGCTTAGGACTTTTTATAAATGTTTATCTGGGCTTTGACTCTTTTCATATTTATCTTCTTCCTGCCCTCCCATGCCTTTGCCTGGGGGCCGCTGACGCATATATACCTTGGGACCGAGGTCTTTCTTACGGGCGCATCGGCGCTCCCCGGGACCGCCTACGCCGTAATAAAGAAATTCAGGCAGGACTACCTTTACGGCAACATAATGGCCGACATAATTTTCGCGAAAAAATACCTCCCAAAGGAAAAAAACCCTCACAACTGGGATGTTGGGTTCGAGCTGCTGGAGGATGCCAGAAGCGAGCCGGAGCAGGCCTTTGGCCTTGGTTACCTGAGCCATCTTGCGGCCGACACGGTTTCCCACTCCCTTCTGACCAAGGGCAAAAAAAACCTGGGCCATACCTACCTTGAGCTTCGCGCCGACAGCCTTATAGACAGGCACTACTGGATGATGGCCATGAACATAGACAACAAGGTCCAGAAGCGGGGAGACATACTGGTGGAGAGATGCCTTGAGAGCCCGCTTTTTTCCTTCAAGACGAACAAGCGGATCTTCAGGGGAATGGTGCTTTTCTCAGGCCTGAACGGCACAAGACCACGACCCCTTCCCGTATTCATCTCTTCGCTTAAAAGCAGCCGGATAGAAAAACTTCACGAGGAATCCCTGTTCAGGATAGTGGACGTTCTGGAGAAAGGCAGGGATTCAAAAGTCCTCAAAAAAGACCCGATGGGCGGCCTTCTTATTTAAAGGGAAAAATAAAAAAACCAAAAAAAAGAAAAGAAAATGCTCCCTGCCCCGTCTCCCGGTTTTGTCCTTTCAACTAACGGATGCTGTCTTTAAGTCCCTTGCCTGCGGTGAATTTGGGCACCTTCATGGCGGGTATCTTTATTTCAGTGCCAGTGCGCGGGTTGCGGCCCTTCCTGGCCTTGCGCTTGCTCACGAAGAAAGTCCCGAAACCCACCAGCGTGACCTTCTGGCCCTTCTTGAGCGCCACTTTGACGCCTTCGAGGGTGGCATCCAGCGCCCTGCCGGCATCCGCCTTGGAAAGCCCCGCCTGCGACGATATCTTATCTACGAGTTCCGTTTTTGTCATATGTTACCCCCCTTTAGATGTTTTAAAAGTGGAAATAAGCTAACAGGAAGAAAAAGCGTTTGTCAAGGACTAAATCCGCTGAAAGCCACTAATAGCAAGGGTTTTGCTCATTGACAGCCCGCAAACCAACTATTTAAAATGTATCGCAGTGCAACTGGTTAAATGTATCGCGGTGCAACTGGCTTGGGGCGGCAGGGCAGGCCGCGCTTTTTTGCTCCGCCGGGGCCGCTCTAATGGGCAAAAAGGGGCCCACAGGCCCTGGGATTAAGGTCAGAAATTTGCGCTCCCCTTCCTGAAAGGGCGGGATTGAAAGATAAAATGGGTTTTTTAAGAACAAAAGACAAGATAGGGAATCGAACAAATAAAAGCAAAAGAAAAAGAAAAATGGGATTGATTGGATGAAAGAAAAAATACTGGGAGCGTTTGATGAAAGCGCGCAGATCAAGATAAAGTTCGCAAAAGAAAATGCCGGCCTCATAGAGGAAGTGTCCCGGATGATAGCCGAATCCTTCAGCATGGGCAAAAAGCTCCTCCTCTTCGGCAACGGCGGGAGCGCCACTGACGCCTCCCATATCGCTGCCGAATTCGCCAACAGGCTAAAAATGGAAAGGCCCCCACTTCCGGCGCTTGCGCTTAACACGGACATGGCAGTGATCACATCCATTGCCAATGATTATGATTTTTCCGAAATATATGCAAAACAGTTGAAGGCCCTGGCCGAGGAAGGTGACGTGGCCATGGCTCTTTCCACCAGCGGCGGCTCCCCCAACATTTTGAAGGCCATGGATGTGGCAAGGAAAAAGAAGCTGAGGACCGTGGCGCTCACGGGCCTTAAGGGGGGTAAGTTCGCTTCGAAGGCCGAGTTCGCCTTTGTGGCGCCCTCTTCAGAGACTCCAAGAATACAGGAAACCCACATAACCCTGGGGCATGTCCTTTGCCAGATGGTTGAGGAGATACTTTTTGAAGCGCCCCGCAAGCGTAAATAAGC
>JAKAGP010000288.1:406-3653 GCA_021825785.1 Nitrospirota bacterium | reverse complement strand
TTTCTTCAGGGACCCCGAGAGGCACCCTCCCTCCGAGGAAGGCTATATCTGCCCGGCGGACGGAAAGATCATAGTGTCCGAAAACCTGTTCGAGGACAAATACCTGAACAAGGACGCTATGCTCATAAGCATATTCATGTCGCCCCTGAACGTCCACGTGAACAGGGCGCCGTGCGACTGCACCGTGAGACTGGTAAAATACAACAAGGGTTCGTTCAAGTCCGCGTGGAGCGATCACGCCTTCCACAAAAACGAGCATATCTCCATAGTCATGGAGGAGGAAGGCGGGGGAAACATCCTGGTAAGGCAGGTGGCGGGTTCCATAGCGCAGAAGGCCGTGTGCAGGAAAAAGCCCGGCGACCGGCTGAAAAGGGGCGAACGCTTCGGCATGATAAAGTTCAGCTCAAGGGTGGACGTCTACCTGCCGCCTGACGTGACCCTGCTTGTGGCAAACGGCGATATGGTAAGGGCGGGGGAGACGATCATCGCAAGGAAGGCGAAATAAAAAACCATGAAGGCCATGAAGGCGGACGGGGCTAACAAGGCACAATGAAAAAAGGCATCTACATCCTGCCCAATGCCCTGACGCTGACCGGCATGTTCGGGGGGTTTTTTGCTATCCTGGTGGCGTTCAAGGGGGATTACGCCCTGGCATCCTGGGCGGTACTTGCCGCGATGATCTTTGACGGGCTGGACGGTTTTGTGGCAAGGCTCACGGGCAGCGCCTCCCGTTTTGGCATTGAGCTTGATTCCCTTTCGGACCTGGTGGCGTTCGGCGTTGCCCCCGCGGTCATAATCTTCCTGGCCTCCATACGGCCTTACGGAAGGGTCGGCTGGATGGTGGCCTTCCTTTATGTGGCCTGCGGGGCCATGCGCCTGGCCAGATACAATGTGCAGATGGTCACGGCTGAGCGCAAGTCCTTCACCGGCGTACCCATACCGGCCGGGGCCGTCATCCTTACAACCTTGGTCATCTTCGCAAGAAAGATGGACATAGACCTTATGGGAAGCCCGCTTGTGCTCCTGCTGACCTTTGTGGTCTCCCTTTTGATGGTGAGCACGCTCAGGTTCCATGGGATGAAGGAGATAAATTTCAGCAAGAGAAAACCATTCTGGTTCCTGGTGCTGGCGGTGACCGTGGTGGTTGTGGTCGCGATGCACCCGGAGATCGCGCTTTTTATCTGCGCCATGCTGTACCTGACCATAGGGCTGATAGAAAACACTTATCTTTTTGCCATGAAAAGAAAGAGGAGTAAGCCAAATGAGGCGCATTAGGATTTTCGACACGACACTGAGGGACGGGGAGCAGTCCCCCGGCGCAAGCATGAACGTTGATGAGAAAGTGCAGGTTGCGCGCCAGCTTGCGCGTCTTGGTGTGGATGTCATAGAAGCGGGCTTTGCCATTAGCAGCGAGGGGGATTTCGAGTCCATAAAAAGGATCGGCGCGGAAGTGGACGGCCCGGTTATAGCCAGCCTTGCCAGGGCAAAGGAGGCGGATATTAAAAAGGCCTGGGAGGCCCTGCGCGATATAAAAGAGAGCAAACGAAGGATACACACCTTCCACTCGACCTCCGATATCCATCTCAAGCACCAGTTCAGGATAAGCCGGGAGGAGGCACTGAAGAGGTCCGTCCAGATGGTGGGGCTTGCCAGAAGCCTTGTAAACGACGTGGAGTTTTCCCCTATGGACGCCACCCGCACCGAACTGCCGTATCTGGCAGAGGTCGTGGGGGCGGTAATAGCAGCCGGGGCATCCACAGTGAACATCCCGGACACGGTGGGCTACACGGTGCCGGCAGAGTTTTTTGAGATCATAAAGTACCTGTTCAACCATGTTCCCAATATCGCGGATGCCGTAATATCCGTCCACTGCCACAATGACCTGGGGCTTGCCGTTGCAAACAGCCTTGCGGCCGTCTCCGCGGGTGCGGGACAGGTGGAGTGCACGATAAACGGCATAGGCGAGCGCGCGGGCAACTGCTCCATGGAGGAGATAGTGATGGCGCTCAGGACACGCAAGGATTTCTTCCAGGCGGACACCAGCGTGCACTCGGAGGAGATTATGCGCTCCAGCAGACTTATCACAAAGATAACGGGCATCTCCGTGCAGCCCAACAAGGCCATTGTCGGAGCCAACGCGTTTGCCCATGAATCCGGCATCCACCAGGACGGGCTCCTCAAGGAAAAAGCCACTTATGAGATAATGCGCCCGGAGAGCGTGGGGCTTGGCAGCACCAGGCTTGTCCTGGGCAAGCACTCGGGAAGGCACGCCTTCAGGACCAGGCTGCAGGAGCTTGGATACAGCCTGCCGGAAGAGGGGATGGAGAGCGCCTTCCAGAGGTTCAAGCGCCTGGCCGACCAGAAAAAAGACATCTATGACGAGGACCTGGAGGTCCTTGTCTCGGAGACGGAGCTGTCCAAAACCCCGGAGATATATTCGGTACTGGAGCTCCACATATCAAGCGGGACCTCCGAGGCCCCCACCGCCAGGCTGAAAATGAAGATAGGTGAAGCTGCCGCCGAGCACACCTCCGGCGGAGACGGCCCCGTGGACGCCACCTACAAGGCCATTGCCGCGCTTACAAGAACAGGCAGCACGCTCCAGAAATTCGAGGTAAAAAGCATCACTGGCGGCATGGACGCGATAGGAGAGGTCTTCGTGACCCTCGAGGAGGACGGCCGGACCGTGCGCGGCCAGGGCGCGGACACGGACATCATAGTCGCCGCCGCCAAGGCCTATGTGAACGCGCTCAATAAACTGGCCGCAAAAAAGGCGCAGGGCAACCAGCTTAGATCAGAATTGTGAGACCATGCGGTCTTAAACGCGGCCAAGATCAATAATTAAATTAGGAGGCGTTGATGGCTGACGAGCATTCTTTCGATATAGTATGCGAAGTGGATATGCAGGAAGTGACCAATGCAGTGATGCAGGCTGTGAAGGAGATCAGCCAGCGATTCGACTTCAAGGGGAGCAAGAGCTCCATAGAACTTGACAAGGGCAAAGGCGCCATCACACTCGTGTCCGACGATGAGCAGAAGATGAAGAGCGTTGTCGATATCCTGCAGTCAAAAATAATCAAGCGCGGGATCGCGCTCAAGGCGCTCAGTTACGGCAAACTGGAACAGGCCGCCGGAAGCACGGTGAGACAGGTGATCACTCTCCAGCAGGGCATACCGCAGGAAAAAGCAAAAGAGATCGTCAAGATCATCAAGGATCTGAAGCTGAAGGTAAACTCCGAGATCCAGC
>JAKAGP010000288.1:0-396 GCA_021825785.1 Nitrospirota bacterium | reverse complement strand
GATCGACGATCTGCAGGCCATAATGGCCCTTTTGAAAGAAAAAGACCTGGGAATCCACCTGCAATTTTCAAATTACCGTTAAGCGCACCGGGAACTTTCATTTTTTTAACCATAAACTTTATAATATGCGGAGATGCTATCTCTTAAAAAGCCGTATACCATCACACGCAATAAAGTAATCATGGATTACGCCCGGGTGTATTGCGACACGCCGGAGAAACTTTTAAAAAGCCCCCTGTTTTTCGACCTCATGGACCGTTTCATTGAAAAGACGGCGGCTAAAGGCAGCTCGCTCTTTGCATTCCTTCTGGAGGCCCTGCCAAAGACAAAAAGGGACGATCTTGCCGGTTACCTGGTAAGCCTTTTCAGGCTGCTTGCAAGTTACTCCCCGGAGGA
>JAKAGP010000287.1 GCA_021825785.1 Nitrospirota bacterium | reverse complement strand
GGAGAAGAAGTACGGCCTGATGAAGAAGATCTTCTCGCTTCAGGCTGCCCGCCAGGGACGGGAAGACACCATTCTTGAACTAAGACTGGCTGAATAGGAGGAAATGATGAAAAACACATTGCGTCAGGCAGAGGTATGTCCGTTTTACAGCCAGTGTGATTCCGTATGCCATGCTTCCCTTCACATGATGAGCATAAGCGGCACAGCCGCCCTGATAAAGTGCCAAAAGGAGGACCACGACAACTGCCCCCTTTTCCTCTCAAAAGTGCTTAGGAGCATTTAAGCATTTTTTGTTACCCCCCCCAATAAAAAAATTTCCGGACAGTCCATCAGGCCGCCCGTGCACCGCTCAGGAGGATGTCAGGCAGTCAGCCCGTTTTGAAAAACGGAGGAAGCGGGGGCCGGCCGCCCCATGAAATAACCCTGGAACAAATCGATGCCAAGGCTGTTTGCGAATGTGAACTGCCCGGCGCTTTCGATACCCTCTGCTATCACTTTCATGCCGATGCGGCGGCAGAGCAGTGCAATGGATTCCACCACGGCAAGATTTACGAAGTTCCTGTCGATGTCACTTATGAAATGCCGGTCTATCTTAACGAAATCAGGCCTGATTATGGAGAGCATCTTCAGCCCTCCGTATCCGATCCCAAAATCGTCCAGGGCTATCTTGTACCCCTTGTCCCTGTAGCGTGAGACCGCATCCTTGAACAGGGGGTAATTCCTGATGGCCGTCTCTTCCGTAAGCTCGAGTATTATCCTTTCCCTGGATACCATCCAGCGCTCCTCGATCTCGTCTGTGATGCCGTCCCGGTAAGTTGGGGAAAGGAGGGCCTCCGGGCAGATGTTCATGAACAGGAATGTGCTCTTTTCATTCATAAGACCGGCTGAGGCCTCCCTGAGGGCGTTTTCCTGGCACATTACATCAAGGGAGGATATCGTGCCGGTACGGATAGCGGCGGCAAACAGGTCCGCTATGTTCGGGAATAATGGGTCCTCTCTTAAAAGCCTGGCCAGTGCCTCATAGCCGAAGACCTTTCCGTCTCCAGAGAAAACAGGCTGAAAATGGGCGGTAAGCCTGTTTTCAGCTATAATGCCCTGTATCGCTTGCCTTTCTTCGTCAATGCTATTCATGAACTCTCCGTTTCCGTATGCTGTAAAAAACCTGGCTCAATTGCGCGGAAAGGTTTTTTAAAATTTTAATAAGCAAAAACAAAAACACCGCCTATTATGATAGGCCGCGAATATTACGCAAACGTTTCAGAAATATTAATTTCCGGTTTTTGTCTGGCTGCCGCCATGCCGGATGCCGGCAAGGCGTTTTCTGAGGAATTCGGCATGGTGCCTGCCATCTATAAGGAGCGATCCATAAAACCCCTTCAACTCACTGTCGGACTCATCCTGGATCATGCGTTCAAGAAAGTCCTCTACCGTGGTCTGCTCGAGAGCGATCGCGATTTGGAAGGCATCTTCCAGGCTCAAGCGGGGATTTTCCAAGACATCCCTTTTGGTCTTCCTGGCGGCATCCAGGCAGTTCTGAGCCAATTGCATGGAAGGGGGCAATGCGGCGGAGCCTTTAAGACTGCTGGCAACGACGAATTGCCTGGCGTGGCCCTGCTCTTCCGCCGCCATGTTTTTCCAGAAATCTTGCTGATCAGGAAACATGGATGCGAAGCATTCATAGATCTCGCCTACCGTATTCTCAACAGCTATGCAGATCTTCAACAATTCGACCCTGGGATTCAACACATAAAAAGTATAGAAAAAGGGTCCGGGTATTGTCAAAAACAGCGGGAAATTTTTCTGATAGAATTTGCAAGTATGCAACATGAAAATGGTTTTTCATTTCATCCGGAAAGGATTCCCCTTGGGATTTCCATCGGATAGGCCTGAGGGCGGAAAAGGCGGACGCCCGTGGTTCCGGTTCGCGGCAATGGTGACAACCAGCGCCCTTGGTTCTTTCAACGAGAATTTTTTTAAGGAAGCGGCGATGCTGGTGGCCATAGAGGCGGGCAAGAGCTACCTGCAGGGCTACGGCACGATGGTTTTCACACTTCCCTTTATCCTGTTTGCGGCCCCCGCGGGCTGGCTGGCGGACCGGTTTCCCAAGGGCCGCGTCATAATAGGGGTCAAGCTTTTCGAGGTCTTCGCAATGTCGCTTGGGGCTTACGGTTTGTATACCGGCAACTGGACGCTTATATTCACAATGGCAAGCCTGATGGCCACACAGAGCGTGATCTCCAGCCCGGCGATGAACGGGTCCATCCCGGAGCTTTTCCCTGATGAACTGGTTACGAAGGCAAACGCCATAATGACGATATTGGTGCTTTCCGCAATATTGGCCGGCGTGGCAGGGGCCGGATTCACACTTGGCTGGAAGGGCGGCGTCTGGAGCGGCGCGCCGCACGGCAGGCGGCTGGTTATGTTCATTGCCATAGGGATGACGGTTGCGGGCTTTATCGCAAGCCTGGGAGTCCCCATGTTTCCGGCAGCATACAGCGCGAAGAAGTTCCCCTGGGAAGGGCCGGTCGATACTTTAAAGGCGCTGCATGCCATCTCGTTTGACAGGCTTCTGGCAATAACGGTTGCCGTCAACGTTTTAACTTATACTCTTGGCTCGCTGCAGATACAGGTCATAAACCAGTTGGGTCTTTGGCAGCTGCACGCGGGTGAGAACATGACTGGGCTTATGATAGTTTCAGAGCTTACGGGGTTCGGCGCGGGAGGGTTTGCAAGCAACCAGCTGGCAAGGGGCCCGCGCTGGCAAAGGGTGCTTTGGATAGCCATGGTGTTCATGGCGGCTGCGATGTGCCTTATAGCGGCTGTGCCTCTTCTGCCCGGGTCATGTAGGATGAATGCGTTATTTGCTCTTTTCTTCGCGGCCGGCGCCGGCGGCGGCATGCTCCTGGTGGCCTGCAAAAGTTTCATCCAGATCCGCGCTCCGGAGGCCACCAGAGGCACGGTGCTTGCCGCCGTAAATTTCGCCATCTATGCGGGCATACTTGTTTCGGGGCCCACGGCAAATCTTTTAAATGCCCATATCCTGCCCACGACGAGCTTCGGGATACTGGGGTTGATCTCCATGTTGTCTTCGATGGCCCTTTTTTTCCTGCTGGGCAAACGATCAAAAAAATAAAAAATAAAAAAATTTTACCAGACCTTTATTTTCCAGTCCCCGTTTTCCTTCACCATATTTTCAGTGACCGTGACATCTACCGGGTTTGCCTTCGCCTGCCCGGCCTGGTCAAAGGCCAGAAGAACTTTTGCCTTGGCGGTGTCTCCCGACTGTGAGACGGAGAGTATGGTGTATTCCTTTAATATCGACGTGTCCTCCTTGCGGCGCTTTATATACTCCGCCCTGTTTATCTTTGCCTTGTAAGCCTGGTAGTAGCAGTTGTAGGAGCCGGCGTAGTCCTGCCTGACGGCCGAGCTGAAGTATCTGTCCAGCAGCGCCTGTGGACTGGCGGACCTCCCGGTTTTACAGCCCCCAAAAGACAGGAGCGCTATTACTAAAAGTACCGAAAACGATATGGCATATATTTTTTTCAAAGCAAACATCCTCCGCGGAAAAAGTTCATTAAAAAGACCGGATTCGGAGGGGAGAAAAAACTCCCCTCCAAACACGGCATTCAGGCGGCTAGTTGTCGCCGCCCGTGTAATA
>JAKAGP010000286.1 GCA_021825785.1 Nitrospirota bacterium | reverse complement strand
GTATTATTCCTATGTTTTCAACGCTGCTATAGGCCAGGAGCCTTTTCAGGTCCTTCTCCATCAGGGCGTAGAGCACGCCCAGAACAGAAGAGGCCGCGCCCGTTGCCAGCACCACCACGCCCCACCAGGTGGCGTAATGGGCGCCGGGGCCGCCAAGCACGTGCAGGCACATGAGCATTATCCCGTAGATGCCCGCCTTTATCATGACACCAGACATCAGGGCGGAGACGTTGGAAGGGGCCGCGGGATGCGCCTTGGGCAGCCATATATGCAAAGGGACGATGCCCGCTTTCATCCCGAACCCGATAAAAGAAAGGATGAATATGACGGATTTGATGGTCATGGACTGCCCCGCAAGGCCCGCGGCCATTCCAGTAAAATCCAGGCTTCCGGTGGCGGAAAACGCAAGCATGAAAGCCCCTATGATGAAAGCCGTACCTATGTGCGTCATTGTGGCGTAGGTCAGTCCGGCATTCTGCGCCGCTTCGCTTTCCGTGTCGGAGACCACGAGGAAATAGGAAACAAGCGACATGGCCTCCCACGAGATGAGGAAGGAAAGCGCGTCAGCGGCAAGAAAGACCGCCCCCATGCTAAGGATGAAAAGGCCGTAGAAGATGCCCTGGAAACGCGGGGCGGCGGTACCTTTCATATATCCTGATGAATAGACAGAGGCAGCAAAGGCGGCCAGGGAAAGCAGGAGCCCGAAGAAATCCTGAAGCGGCCCGCTTTTAAAACCCATGGAAAGGGCCGGGGATATTTGCAGCGCAAACGACAGGGCAGGGGCCCCTGCGGCCGAATAAGCGTAATTATAAAGCGCCTGGGCGAATGAAAAAGCCGCCAGGCCCGCTCCCGCCGCATAAAGCAGGTAAAAGTAATGCAAACCTTTTTTAGGCGCAAAAGCGAAAAAAACCGCTCCCGATATAAAAAAAGCCAGGCTGATCAAAAGCACGATGCCGCTTCCAAAGACCTCCGTAGTGCAAAAAATAAAAAGTTCCCTGCCGCCCCAAAAAAGAGGACTTCCCGGCAGGAGCCTTTAAGATTGAAAAAACAACAAAAACCTTTCCCCTCAGCTCTAAAGTTCTTTGACCTTTCGTTGAAGGGTCCTAAGTCCTATCCCTAGCAACCTGGATGCCAGGGACTTGTTTCCCTTGGCCCTGGCAAGGGTGTGTCTTATGACCTCCCGCTCTATTTCTTCCAGGGGCAGATCTATGGGTATATGGTAATGGTCCCCGTCCTGGGGCTGGCCAAGCAGCATGAAGGAGGGCAGATACCTGGCCTCTATGACGTCTTTTTCGGCCAGCGCCATGGCGGACTCCAGGGCGTTTTCCAGTTCCCTTACATTTCCCGGCCACCGGTAAGTGAGGAGCACCTGCATGGCCTCCCTGGTGATGCCCTTTACGCCGTAGCCCTTTTCAGTGGCCAGCTTGCTGATGAAGTAGCTTGCCAGAAGCGGAATGTCTTCCTTTCTATCCCTTAATGGAGGCAGTTCCAGGCGCACCACGTTCAGCCTGTAATAAAGGTCTTCCCTGAACCTCCCGGCGTCTATGAGTTTTTTCAGCTCCCGGTTCGTGGCCGCTATTACCCTTACGTCCACCTTTATCGTTTCATTTCCGCCCACGCGCTCGAACTCCTTTTCCTGGAGAACGCGCAGGAGCTTTATCTGTGTGGCAGGCTGCACATCGCCTATCTCGTCAAGGAATATGGTCCCTCCGTTTGCGAGCTCAAACCGGCCGAGTCTCTTTGATATGGCCCCGGTGAAGGAGCCCTTCTCATGCCCGAAGAGCTCGGATTCCAGCACCCCCTCGTTGAAGGCCGCGCAGTTTACCTTTATGAAGGGTTTTGAGGAGCGCGGGCTGTTGTAATGGATGGCGTTTGCGATCATCTCCTTGCCGGTGCCGGTTTCGCCCGAAAGAAGGATGTTCACATTTTTGGGCGCAACAGAGCCCACTATCTCGATAACGTGCTGCATGGGCTTGCTCCTGCCCACTATATTGCCGAAATTGAACCGTTCTTTGACCTTCCTTTCAAGCTCGACCTTCTCAACGAAAAGCGCCTGTTTTTCGTGGGCCTTCTCGATCACCGCCATAAGGAGCCTGTGGTTCAGCGGGAACTCGTAAAAATCATAAGCCCCGGCTTTCATCGCCTCTATCGCGCCTGACAGGGGGACCCGCCCGGAAAGGAATATGAACTCGATTGGCGGCCTTGCGGCCTTTACCTTCCTTAAAAAACCCATGCTGCCCGGTCCCTTCAGCCTGAAGTCCGACAAAACGATATGGATGGGCTCGTTGCGGAGGATGCGGTAGGCGTCCCTCGCCGTTTCGGCCTGGTATACAGCGAACCCCTTTTTTTTAAGGTATGCCCTTAACTTCTCCCATTCCTTCTTCCCCTCCCCTTCGACCGCAAGAATATTCAGTTCCACAGGCTTCCTCCCAGGAATGGCCGCCAAGCCGCTTCAATTTGTGCCATTTTGGCGTAAGTGATGTCTTTTCCTCTTAGTCATGTATGCCATTTTGGCCATGGCTTTTTACTATAAAACAGGGGCTTGTAAAAGTAAACGAAGCTCCCGGTCAATATATTTATTGACATTTTTAAAGATATTTTGAATAATTGCCGGTATGGCATAGTTCTTGTATTATATTTTCTGATATCAAATGTGCCTGATATCAAAGAGAGTTCAGTTGAAATTGAAGTCTTAAAATACTTTATTAAGAAAGGGGGGAAACCGAAAATGAAAAAACTCGTAATTCTGTTAATGAGTGCGCTGCTTGCAATCTCTTTCCTGTCTGTGACGGGATGCCAGAAGAAACAGGAGCAGCCCGCGGAGACCAATGCTCCGGCGGCCAACGCGCCTGCAGCCAATACTCCTGCTCCGGCCACCAATGCTCCGGCAGCCAATGCGCCTGCAGCTCAGTAAAATTTTTTATAACACCGGTGTCTTAAAAAAGATCGTAAAATGAAATGGGGAGGCAAAAAAACCTCCCCATTTTTATTTCCTCCGGAAATCGAATGCAGGGAATTGTCAGGTTAATTGTATTCGCTCACTGGCCCTGCGGGATACGCCCGCTATCCGGAATATCAATATCCGTTCCTTGCTAATTAGCTTAAGGGTTGTTTACAATTATGTGGACGGCAATCGTTTGCCGACGACCTGGATGTAAATAACTATTTTCTGAATAAGAGAGGGTTTTTCATGGTGGACCGGTCTGATACGGGCCTGCTGGAAAGAAAAGACAGAGAGCTGGGGGCGATACTGGAGATCAGCCGGGTCCTGACGGCCTCTTTCGATCTGGAGGAAAATCTTGGGGCGGTCATGCGCGTTCTAAGCAGCCTGCTCGAGATGCAGCGCGGCTGTGTTTTTCTGAAGGACCCCTCCTCCCAGCAGGTACGCATAGTTGCCGCCCATGGTCTTTCATCCGAAGAGATCTTGAGGGGCAAGTACAAGATCGGCGAGGGTATAGTGGGCAGGGTCATGGAAAGCGGCAAGGCCATGTTCATTCCCAATATAGGGGAAGAACCCAAGTTTCTGAACAAAACAGGGTCCAGGCCTGACAAACACGGCATATCCTTTATCTGCGAGCCGATAAAATTCAAGGACGAGATAATGGGGGTCATCACCGCCGACAGGATATATTCCGCCTCCAGGGACAACGTGGATGATGA
>JAKAGP010000285.1 GCA_021825785.1 Nitrospirota bacterium | reverse complement strand
GCCCGGTAATGAAAGAGCTGGCCTCCGAGGCACCCACGCCGCCCTCTATTCCGGGCGAGGCGCCGCCGAAATTCCCGGTTGTGAGCAGAGAAAGAATATCCATCTGCTCCAGCTGGGGCTGACTGGAAAAAGAAAGCGCCATGTGATCAAGCGTGCCGGCCGCGCTGACGTTTATCTCGTATCCCTTTATGGTGGTGGACGCCATGACGTCCAGGGATGGGTTTATACGGTTGGGGTCTGAGAATATCACTGAGGCATGCTCGATTGTAAACTCCGTATTACGGAAATATACATCTCCGCTTGCCGCCTCAACTCTTCCAAGGGGTATGGGATTTGCCAGGGTGCCCCTGATAGTAATGTCTCCGCTCAAGGGAGCGCGGACCACGTTGTTTTTCACCATGAGGCTGGAACCGTACACCCTTATGTTCAAACCGGTAGTTGCCTGGAAGCTCCTTGGCGAAGGGGGAAGTGTGGCCCTTTTTCGAAGGATAAACGCCTTCCAGTCCACATTTTTACTGTAGGACGCCTTTTTTACGAATATTTCGCCGGCGACCGTGCGGCCTTTTCTGTCTCCGCTTACTGACAGATTACCGTCGAAAGTGGCATCAACCCCTTCTGTGGAAACACCTACATTATTTACAATGCTGTCCAGATAAAATCTTGCCGGACGGAGCTTTTCCAGGTATATCACTCCCGTGATATTGGCGTCACCGCCTCCTGTTTTGGCCGCGAGCTGCTCCAGCACTATCTTGTTCTCGTCCATATACATGTAGGCGGATATTATACGCAGGTTCTGAGGAACACCACGCATCCCCAATGCAACATCCGAAAGGGAAAGGCCGCCGCTTATCTTGGGACTGTTCCAGTTGCCTCCTATCTGAAACACATAGTTGGCCTCCCCCGTAAGCAGATTTATCTGCCTTGAAAGACCCTTAAAGGGGATAAGCGAACTTTTACCCTCTAACGAGAGGTTAAAATCCTGTCCCAGGACAACTGAGCCGGAAAGACTCACGTCCGTCCGGCCCCCGGCCAGCGAGAACTGCCTCATGGTAAGGGTCCCGTCATTAAGGTCAAACCGCGCGGGCACCCTCGTCGAAAAACTCTGGCCGAAAGCGGTAAAGGCAAGCTGGTTAAGAACAAGCGAGCCATTTATGTTTTTTCCTGTTTTACCTGTCCCGCTTAAAAAATTCCCGCTGAAACTGCCGCTCCCCTGGAGATTTACCAGAAGATCAGGCGGCGCGGTTTTAAACAAGGAAGCCACGAGAAAATCATATTCCCCGTTCTTGAGGACCACCTGGGCCTTCCATGGCATCGCTCCATCAAGAAGGGCCTGCCCCTTCATGTCCATCTTTCCGCCCTGCAGCGCTAGATGAACATTCGCCTTCCTGCCTCCGGCGCCGCCGGAAATATCCGCACTGAAGGCCCCGCCCCCGATCGGGCTGTTTTGGAACCTTCCATCTGAAAGCGTCCCCTTAACGGTTACCTCAGGGTCTTTCAGGGTACCCTTCCCTTTGGCCTCCAAGGAAACTTTGTAGTCTACTGGAAGGTCTTTTGTCTTGCCGGCAAGTATGTCCTTGATGTCCATGCCCTTTGAGGAGGCCTTAAAATTAAATCCTCCATCGGGCAGGAGAGCGCCCGTTAATCTCATGACCGCGCCGTTCTTGGTCAAAACCCCACGGGAAATTGACAGGCTTCCAGACAAATAGTCAAAATCAACATCCGCGCTGTCCACGGACGCTCCGAAACAAACGATGTCTTTTGCCTTCACGGAACCGGATATCTCCGGGGACTTCCCTTTTAGCTTCAAGTTGGCCCCCTGAATGCTGCCCGTAAGCCTGATGCCTGGCTTAAGGAGATTCGCTACATCCTGGGCCTTCCCTCCGGCAAGCCTCAAATCGAGATCGTAAACCGGGTTTCCAAGTTCGAATATCTCCCTTGCCGCAGGAAAGAGCATGCGCCCTTTCACGTCAATCGTTTCCCCGCCTGCCTTGGCCTTTAGACTTTGCACATCCAAAGCTTTTTTATTATATGAGATATCTCCCTCGACGGCCCCAACTTTCATCTTGCTGATGACCGCATTACCGGAGAAAATCCGGCCTGCTATGGTAGGGTCCTTGAGGGGGCCGTAAACCTGCCCGTCAAAGCCGCCTGCACCCTCGGCAAGATGGGAGTAAGGAAGTGACAGGTCCCTGAAATCGGCCGTCCGGAGAGACAAATCCATATCGGTTGTGTTTTTGGCGTAGTTGATATTCCCTGAGCCCTTTATCGAAGTTGCGCCTGTGCTGATGACCATATTTGAAAAATTAACGACAGTGCCTAAAAGATTGAACCCGCTCGTAACTGAGCCTATTCTGCCCGGGAAATCCTTTCCGGCACGCCTTGCAACAAACCGGAAATCCCCGGCCGGGGCAAATATTGCCCCCCTGTTGAACATCCTGCCGGAAAGCCTGCCATCGGACAAAGGCAGGCTTGTTTTGAGAAACCCTGCCAGGAACCTTTTTGAATCCAGCCCGGAAAAATCAACGTCCATATCCAGAGAGTTTACCCTTGGAAGGTTGATGGAAAAATCTCCTTTTGCCCGTCCGCCGTACAGCCTGCCCACTATCTTACTGAACGCAAGAACGCCATGATGGAAACCCACTGCAAATTTGAGCTCATCGGCTGCAACCCCGTAAATGCCGGCCTTTTCCAGGCCGCCGCTTCCTGCGCCGTCAAGTGAGTCCAACGGGCCCCTGACCCTGCCATTTACATTTATAAACCCGCTGACCTGAACATTGGCATGAAGCAGCTCCAGCAGGCTTTGAGCGTAAAGGCCGCCGTTTACGCTCATATCTATATATGTTTTCTTCCAGTCTGAAAATTTTCCCGCGAGTTTGGCCTGTCCCGTTATGGAAAGTTTTCCCTTCCCTGGACCTTTAAGATGGAACATATCTTTAAGGGTGGACATAAGAACGCCGATCTTCGCACTGGCCTTCGCGCCTTCTGCGTTTGAATAGGACCCCTCAAGCTGCACGCTGCTCCTGCCGGATTCAACGGTGAGCTCCCTTATTCCAATAACCCCTTTTTTGAACGTCGCCCTGGCGGAATCCAGTTTCAGGTCCAGGTGAGGGATCCCGCTGCCCGATAACGCGACATCACTGGCAGAGATCCTGACCTCCTGCCTTGCGCCCAGACGCGCCTCCCCGTTTACGCCCCGGCAGGCCACGGAGAGTCCTCCAACCTGCCCGGTATAGTTCAGGTTTGCATTGTCGAGGATCACGGAACCCACTTTAAGCCTGAAGGCGCCGGATGGTTTCTGGGGCTTAACCAGAGATTCCAGGTGGTTCAACCGGCTGTCCGTTACCCATACGCCGGGCCTGACAATAGCTATCCGTTTTATAAAGATAGTCTTTTGAAGCAAAGGGGTCAGCGCCGCGTACGCCTTTACTCTGCCGGCGGCAAAAATGGTCTGCCCCCTCTCATCCAGAACCTTTATGTTATTGGCCCCTACATAAAGGGGGAAAAGGTTTGCATAGAGCTTAGTGGCCGTCATCTGATAGCCCGTTGCGGACTTGAATGCCGTGAACACCAGCTTTTCAAGGTAATCAGAGACTTGGGGTCCGCGCAGAAAGAGGGTTAAACCGGATATCACCGACAAAAAGGCGAACATCCAGGCCAATTTCTTGAAATTTTT
>JAKAGP010000284.1 GCA_021825785.1 Nitrospirota bacterium | reverse complement strand
GTAAAAAAACAACCGCCTTGTCAATGCTCGGCGGTTGTTATTTTTGAATAACCGGATTAGGAGATCGTCCCCTTCTTACCAAGTTCCCAGCGCACAAAACGGGCAATGACTATTTTCTCACCAATCTTGGCGATCTTTTCGTTAATTAATTGCTCAACAGTCTTTTCCTCATCTTTGAAGAAAGCCTGCTTGGTTAAGCAAACCTCATTGGTCCACTTGTCGAGCTTGCCTTGCACAATCTTGGCTTTCATCTCTTCTGGCTTGTTGTCTCCGGAAACCTCTTCCAAAAACATCTGGCGTTGGCGTTCGAGGTCAGCGGCCGGGATTGTTTCTGGCGAAAGGAAATCTGGGTTCATGGCAGCCACTTGCATGGCTAAGTCATCGGCAAAAGCCACAAAGTCTTCATTGCGTGCCACAAAATCAGACTCGCATTGCAGCTCAAGCATGGCTCCCATTTTTTTATTGTGGTGCAAGTAGGTGGCGATCAAGCCTTCGGCCGTTGTGCGTTCAGCTGTTTTTTGGGCGGCCTTGATTTCACCCATCTTACGCAGCTCTTCCAAGGCCTTTTCCATATCGCCATTGGCCAAGTCCAAAGCTTTTTTGCAGGCCATCATGCCCGCGCCTGTCTTTTCGCGTAATTCCGCGACTAATTTCATGTCTGTCATAAAGTTCAAAATTATTATTTGTCCTCCCAACCCTTTATTACTTCTTCTCTTGTGGCTTGCGCATGTCACGCGGGCCGCCTTGGAGCAAGGTACCGGCTAAGCGAGAACGGTTAGCTTCCCATTCATCTTTGCCTTGCTTGCAGGCCTGGCCAACCAAGCCGACGATTAGGGTAATGGCCTTAACCGCATCATCATTGGCCGGAATCGGGTAATCAATATCTTTAGGATTGACGTTCGAGTCGCAAATGGCAATGACTTTGATGCCGCGGCGCGTAGCTTCGGCCAAAGCAGTTTTATCTTTATGGATATCTTGGATGAAGATGGCGTCAGGGATGCGTGTCATGTCCTGGATACCGCCTACCTTGTCTTCCAACATCTTAATCTGTTCGCTGAATTTTAGTTGCTCAAGTTTAGTGTATTTGCCCAACTCACCCTTCTCATGCCTGCGCTTCAAATCCTTAAAGCGTTTTAAGAGTTGTGCGATGACCGAAAAGTTGGTCATGGTGCCGCCCAGCCAGCGCTTGGTGATGTAAGGCATACCGGCATCCTTGGCAGCAGCTTCGACAATCGAGGCGGCCTGCTTTTTTGTTCCAACGAACAAAATCTGTCCACCGCGGGCGGTTGTTTGCTTGCAGAAAGCCAAAGCCTCTTCCAAAGCTTTTAGGGTGGTCTCTACATTAATGATATGGATGCCCTGCCGTGAACCGAACAGGTACTTCTCCATTTTGGGATGCCATTTGGAAGTCCGGTGCCCAAAGTGCACGCCGGCTTCCAGCATCTCCACGAGTGTGGGTACTTTAACCATAGATATTTTTTGATCTCGATGAAACATCGAGAGCCTTATAACCTCCCCCTGGTAAGCTTAGGGACCCTCCTTCGCTAAAGCTTCGGGGGGCAGGCACCTAAACAGATAGAACCAAGGGTGGGAATTTGTCCCAAGTTAAGGGACATTTAGTTATTAGATTGCCTAATTTGGCGTGAGGAGTTTAGCAGGATAAGCCCTAAAGCGTCAAGATTAACGGGTAAAAAAAGAGGCCTTACGCGCAGGACGCACGCAAGGCTTCGGAGGCGGGGCTACTGCCAGCAGTGGAGCTGCTGGAAGATCATATTGGCAGAGAGTTGGGTCTCACAATTGCCGTAGAGGATGCCACCGGAGAGGCTGCCCACGTAGGTATCGCCAACACAGACAATGTACTCATCCGTAGCCGGACAACTGGTGGAGGCGGGGCAGCGATACGTCCAGGTCGTCAGGACAGTGTTGCCTGAGGTGGTGAACCCCGGCTCGAAGGTGATATCCAGGCCTACCGTGGCTGCCACGGGTGAGGCTACCACCATCTTCTCGCCAGGATTGGCAAACTTCCAAGCCTGGTAGTCCTGCGGCGTGCCTGCGTCCGGGACAGTGAACGTGTACTTGCCAAAGACTCCCAGTACCTTGCCTGCCGGCGGATCATCGCTGACTGTGATGACAACCGTTGCCCAACCCGGCTTGCCATGTTTCTGGCAATCGGTCAGCACAACCGCGTCTTCCTGGGCAACGTCCGGGAGCTCGACATCCGGTTCGGCGTCAGGCCCAGCGTCTACCTCGACGTCAGGTCCTGCTTCCAGTGATGCCTCCGGCTCTGCCTCGGGAGAGGCTTCCAACGATGCCTCTGCCTCAGGTGAAGCTTCGGGCTGGACTTCTGGCTCGGCTTCAGGAGAGGTCTCCTTGTCCAAGCCAGCGTCCTTGAGACCTGCCTCGGCCTCAAGCTTGGCATCAACCGAGGCTTCTGCCTCGTTCTTGACGTCGGGCTGGCCTGCCTCAACATCGTGCTTGACGTCGGGTTTGGGCTCTTGCTGGACATCGGTGAGCTTGTCGGGCTTGGAATCCTGGATCCCTGAATCTGCAATACCTGGGGGGAAGGGGGTGAACTCGCCACCACCGCAACCCAGGATGGATGACACCAAAAGCGCCATCATGGAAAGAACTACACACGTAAATCTGTTCATCACGCATCTCCTTTGCGATGGTTGACCGGAAACAGTGTGCTCATCTATATACACTAAAAAAGCCTAATTGTCAAGAATAATGGGTAAAAAAAAGAGGCTTCTGGCGCTAGGTTGCGCCAAAAGCCTATGAGGCTGACTACTTTACCACGCAGTGGATCTGCTGCTTGTAATGCACATCCAGCTGGTATTCGCAGTCTTTCGCGAAGTTGCCGCCCGAGTACTTGCCCACGAAGTTCTTGCCGGCGCAGACCAGGTACTCGTCCGTGTCAGGACAGCCTGTCTGGTCGCAACGGATGGTCCAAGTGGACAGGTCGTTGTTGCCCGCAGTGGTGAACCCCGGCTCAAACACGATGTTCAGGCCGATGACGTTGGCAGCGGGCGTGGCTACGATTAGCTTCTCGCCTTGGTTGCCGAACTTCCACGGGGCATAGTCCTGAGGCGTGCCAGAGTCCAGGACAGCGAAGAAGTACTTGCCGTACATGGCCAGGACCTGGCCCGCAGGCACCTCGTCGCTGACCCTGACGACCACTGTCACGAAACCGATCTCGCCCCATTGCTGGCAATCGCCCAGTGGAGCAACCTCTTCCACCACATCCGGGAACTCGACGTCGGGTGACGCCTCGGGCAACGAAGCTTCAGCTTCTGCCTCGTCCCCTGCTTCGGATGAAGCTTCGGGCTGGACTTCCTGGTCCAACCCAGTGTCCTTGGCATCGGCGTCGGGCTTGTTGGTGTCGTGCTGCTTGTCGGGTTTGGCATCCTCGATATTGGAGTTGCCAGCATCGGAAGGAGCAGCAGTGAACTCGCCACCACCGCAACCCAGGATGGATGACGCCAAAAGCGCCATCATGGAAAGAACTACGCAGACAAATTTGTTCATCACGCATCTCCTCTTGTGCGATGGTCAACTAGAAACAGTGTACTTCTCTCTTATAACAAAAAGGCCTTTTTGTCAAGGCCTGGTGGCTAATTTAAGCCATTTTATTCTTCTTCGTTCCCCATCTTGCCACTTTTGACAGCTGCGAT
>JAKAGP010000283.1 GCA_021825785.1 Nitrospirota bacterium | reverse complement strand
TACAATCGAGCCCTGCATCGGCAGCGATATGGTAGGCGCGTTCAAATTGCCGCGGAGGGAACCCCGCTTCATCGCCACCCAGTCCAAAACCGGTGACGCAGGCAAAACGATCTGTATGAGCTTGTCCCTGGAAGTCTCCAGGTTCGACAGTATGCGGAGGTTTTCGAGTGTTTTCACCGGCATGTTCTGGGCCTCATCGATGACCAGAGCGACGTTGCGTCCGTTTTTATATTCATCGATCAATATGGCGTAGAGGCGGTTTAGCATCTCCAGGGGATCTTCCGTCCCGGCATCTATTGCGAGCTCGCTGAAAATCGTTTTCAGAAGGCCGGCGAATGAAAGGTCCGGATTAAAGATGTAGATCGTTTTGAGTCTTTCCTTATCAATCTTTTCCAGGTAGGAGCGGATGATTGTGGTCTTCCCAACCCCGACCTCACCCGTTATGGCTATGAAACCCTTCCTCTGCTCCACCCCGTAGATGATTGACGCCAGGGCCTCGTTGTGGCTGGGGCTCAGGAAGAGAAACTCCGGGTCGGGAGTTGTCTGGAAGGGCTTTTTCTCAAGGTTGTAGAAATCAAGGTACATGGTTTTTCCCCGCAGCTTTGTTATTTCCTATAAGGGATAATCGCTAGGACTGGCAGCCCCAATTTTCCCTCTGTGCTTTCCGGAGTCGATAATGCCTGCGAATAATGATCGGAAAGGAAAGCATATCCGATCCCCGAAACGGCACCCAGGACGATCCCCACAAAAATATTTATCACCTTGTTCGGCCTGACGGGCTTCGCTGGTATGGCGGCTTCCTCGATAACGCTTACATTTGCCATTTTTCTGCGGTTCATGTCATCGGATATCCGGGCTTCTTCGACTTTGTCGGCATAAGTGCGGTAATCCCTTGTATATATGGATTTGTTGAGTTCCAAATTCTCAAGCTCTTTTCCCGTGAGGTCCAAATTCCTTACCTCGTCGTGAACCCGGCCAAGCTGGAGGATCAAGATTCTCTTTCGTGCACGTTGAGAAGTCAAATCGGCCTCTGTCTTGAACGCATCCGTCTGCACTTCCTGGTATACCGGACTGCCCGTCTTTACTTTGTTGGTTATGTTCTGTCCCTGCTGCTTCAGAAAATCCGCCGTTATCGCAATCTCTTTTCGGGTGCTAACTATCAACGGATTATCCGGCTTATACCGCTGAAGGAGCTGTTGCTCTCTCAACCTGAGATTTAGGAGCTTGCCCTTGGCTTCCACGATTATTCTGTCCAGTTCAGTCTGGGTATATAAGTTTTTGTCTTTAGCAAGTTCCTTCATTTGCGCTTTCCGGGAAAAAAGCCTGCGCTTCAACTCATCAATATGATTTTGCGTCTTCTTTAGCTCGGTATCCAGGTCTATACCCTGTTTGAGGAGCAGGGTTCTTTGTTCATCCAGCGAGTATACGCCGTTTTTTTGTTTAAAAGCCTCCAGATCGTCCTCCGCTTTTTTGAGTTTCTGTTCATAAAAAAAGCGCTGTCTTTCGAGAAAAGAAGATTGAAGTCCGCTATAAATCTGCAAGTGCTTCATTTTATAGAAGTTAACCAGCAGATTTACGGCCTCAGCCGCGACTCGGGGGTCCTTGTGCCGGAAGGAGACGTCGATAACATTGGATTTCGTGACCGGCTCAATTTTGAGGTTCTTTTCAAATTTAATGACCGCCGCCTGCAATGGCGTCATTTTAGCGCTCAGGCCGATGTCATCAGCCCATGAAGGTGGATTTAGCAGTTCCGGATAGATATTTTTTATTTTTATTTTATTGATGACTTTCGCTATCAGGTCCAGGCTTTTGATAATATTGATTTCCGAATTGATAGTCTCCTCCTCGCCGATTATCGGCTGCGGATTTCTATCATCCTGTTCATTTCCCATTTCGGAGTGGTATATGTATTCCCGGCCGAACTTCACCAGCAGAGCCGATTTGGCCTCATATGTGGGCGGGAGTATAAAAGAGACGGCGGTGACAATCAAGACGATTGCCAGAAAAATCACTATTATCCTTTTTTTATTCCTGAAGATCACCGTCAAAAAATTTCTAATGCTATCAGTGTTTTTCTTATCGTCCATCAGACTGCCCGTATCCCGATTTCTGTCCATGTCCATAGTCACCGGTAAAAAACTTCAAACTGGCCTGCACTGCGGGAGCAAGGCCGGACATCCGGACGCTCTGAAACTGTTTGCAGGTTTTTCATTTCAGTGATAATTGTTCGGGTAATTGTAAAAAATGCCCGCTCCCACGTTTATAGGTATGTTCTTCCGTATGTACTGGTCCACCCACAAATTCACGTCCGCTATGCGCGATTTAGGCACATAGATGATGTCGTTCGGCAGCAGGCTGAGGTCCCGGGCCGTGCCGTCGATTACTTTTTTTATGTTCACCGTAAGCACAAGGGGTTTCTTTTCGTAGCGCCGGATTATTAGAATCTGGTCTCTTTTGGCCGTGTCTTTGACGCCTCCCGCCTCGGACAGGGACTGCAGGACGGTCATTGGCGCGATCAGGTTTAACATTCCCGGCCTGTTGACCTCTCCGTCGACAAAGACCCTCTGTCCGACGAATGAACGGACGATCACTGTGATCTCCGGTTTGGCCAGTTTCGGGGCGTAGTCCTTTGTGAGAAGCTCTGTCAGCTTGGCTGGCGTCAACCCGGCCGCTATTATCTCGTGGACCAACTGCAGGGAAATGCGTCCGTCGGGCCGGACGGTAACCTGTTCGTTCAGCTCCGGATTATAGAAGAATTTGATGTCGAGCTGGTCCCCCGGCCGTATCCTGTATTCCTGGGCCCGCGGCGTGTACGAGGGCATCTGCACTGCCGCATATGCCGCCGGCGATGGACCCCCGGGCGAGGAGGCGCAGCCGGCAGCCGCCAGGCCCACAGTAAATATTAATGCTATTGCGGCAAGGTATTTCATGTCCGATGTTTCTTCAGCCGTTGTCGCGTATTCTTTCCAAATTATTGGGCCGATTGTGGCATGCCCCCTGCAATGCTCCGCCCTCTTGGTTACATTGCCGCGTGCGACCAAAGGATTTCAGTATTTTTCAGCTTTGCGTGTCCGGTTCGGATGCTGCACCAGGACGGAGGGTCTATTGAGTTAATTCTATGAAAGAAATCTTTTTCGTCAATAGGAATTTTCTATGAGATGATAATAGCTCCTTTTTTACGTGTGCGTCCCGATGCCTGGCGGCCGGCGGCAAAAATGGCTATAATTGTCCCGGGGCTTTTTCCGGGCCAAATAACGGTTTCATGGAGGGTGCGCGATGGAGGATTCATCCCTGGAACTCATACGGGAGCTTACGGAGGCATCCGGCATTTCCGGCTACGAGAGGCAGGTGCGGGAGATCATCCGCAAGAATTTAACCGGCGTTGCGGGCATAGAGCAGGACGGGCTTGGCAGCATAGTTTGCAGCAGAAAGGGGGAGTCCGAAACCCCGAAGATCATGCTCGCCGGCCACATGGACGAAGTGGGGTTCATCGTCAAGCTGATAACGGACGAGGGGTTTGTGAGGTTCCTAACGGTTGGCGGGTGGTGGGGGCACGTGATGCTTGCCCAGCGCGTGCTTGTAAAGAGCCGCGCGGGGGATTTTACGGGTGTCATCGGTTCAAAGCCGCCCCATATACTGGGCGAGGAGGAAAGGAAAAAGCTCCAGGAACCGAAGGACATG
>JAKAGP010000282.1 GCA_021825785.1 Nitrospirota bacterium | reverse complement strand
CTTCGGGCAGCAGCCACAGGCCGAGTAAGCCCCTTCCCGGGCTCCATCCTCAGCAGCATCATCGCCGTCATGCTCATCGGGTTCGTCCCGACGCATGGCGGCGTTCCTGTTCCGCCCCGCCTCATCGTGGTCATCTCCTACGACCAGATGCGCGGCGACATGCTGACCGCGCTTGCTCCTTTCCTTGGGTCAGGGGGCTTCAAACGCGTGATGCGTTCCGGTATCCATGCCACGAACTGCACGTATGAACATGCGTGCACGGCGACCGGACCAGGACATGCAACGATCCTGTCCGGAGTCAACGCTCATCGAACGGGGATCATCGGGAACATCGTCTGTACGTGGGGAACGAATGATTGCATGTCCTGCACCACCGACGACAAGAACGCGAACCTTCTGCGTGTGCCGACGATCGGCGATGTGTGGCGCGCACAACATGACGACGCACGCGTTGTGTCGCTAGCGGTCAAGGATCGCGCTGCGATCCTCATGGGCGGACATGATGCAACGACATGTCTGTGGTTCGATCCGGCGTCGCGCACGTACACGACATCAGAGTCATATCCACCACCGGCATGGCTGACGTCCTTCACCATGCGTTCACCCGCAGGGCAGTATGCCGGTCAAACGTGGTCAACGCGCATCCCGGAACGCCTTGGACCTGCGCTTGACGACGTTGAAGGTGAATTTTCCTATCTTATAGACAGACACCACGGTGCCCGCGGCCGCCTTGCAGCCTGTCTTCACCGTCCATATGCTGCCTTTAACAGCGTCCTTGGTGACGTAATACGGGACCTCCGCGACGACACAGGAGTTAAGGAAAACCGTCAAAAAAATGAGCGCGCCCAGCCGTTTCATGAAAGTTGTCTAATCTAGCATGTTTTAAATTAAAAAAGCCGTGCTGTTCCTACCCCTTTCCAGCATGAAAACCGGCAATTTCCCCCTGTGATATAATTTTTCCAATGTACCTGGTAAGCGCCTGCCTTGCCGGTTTCAATACAAGATATGACGGAACCAACTGCCTGGATGAGCGGGTTAGAAAACTCGTTTCCTCCGGGATGGCCCTGCCCGTCTGCCCTGAGCAGCTTGGCGGGCTCCCGACGCCAAGGCCCCCCGTAGAGTTTTCTTCCGGCGACGGCTCGTCCGTTTTGGATGGCACAGGTGGGGTCTGCATGGCGGCGGAAGGGATCGGCCTGCCCCCTGATCCGGAGGCCTTTAAAGCCGCGCTTGTCAGGGGTGCGCAGGAAACCCTCCGTATGGCGAGGGCCTACGGCATAAAAAAGGCCATCCTTAAGGATGGAAGCCCCTCATGCGGTACAGGCTATGTTCATTGCCGTGAGAACTGCGGAGGGCATTGCCGTGTGCGCGAAGAAGCCGGAACCTTCGGGAGCGGGAAGCGGCCCGGAAGGGGCGTCACCGCGGAGCTCCTTTGGAGGGAAGGCATAGAGGTGGCGGGCGTTGATTCCCTACAAGGATGACAACCCTACAACCACAACCCCGTATGTGACGTTCGGCATAATCGCGGCCAACTGCCTGGTCTTCATATATGAGCTCTTTTACCCTGGCGGCCTGGAAAAATTCGCCTTAAGATACGGCGCCATTCCGGTCAGCCTTCTCACCATGCACTCCCTGCAGCCTGTAAACCCCCTGGTCTCCGTGTTCACCTCCATGTTCATCCACGGCGGTTTTTTGCATATCGCCGGCAACATGCTTTACCTTGGCATATTCGGCAACAACATAGAGGACAGGGTGGGCCACCTACGGTTCATTGTCTTTTATCTTCTGTGCGGCGTGGTGGCCGCGTACTCCTTCGCCTTTACCGACCCCACCTCGATCATGCCGATGATAGGGGCCTCCGGCGCGATATCGGGAGTGCTGGGTGCGTACATCCTCCTTTTCCCGGGAGCGCAGGTCTATACGATCATCTTTCTTGGCATTTTTGTCCAGATCATTAAACTTCCGGCCCTTGTGGTGATAGGCCTATGGGCGTTCCTTCAGTTTTTAAATGGGGTGCTGGGAGGCCTCAGGGGGATAGCCTGGTTCGCCCATGTGGGCGGATTCATCTGCGGGCTGCTTTTAATTAAATTAATGATACCCAGGAGAAGAGGAAGGGGTTTTCCCAGATAGGATCAGATCGCAAGTGTCACTTCCTTGTTACGCTCTCCTCTATCGTCCTTACAATGACTATGCTCAGCGCAAGCCAGGCAAAGCCCGCGGCATACCCGGCAAGCACGTCGGTAAGCCAGTGAACGTCCCAGTAGATCCTGCTTGCCCCCACCAGAAGCGACAGGGCCGCGGCAAAAAAGAGGACGGTTGCCCTGAAAACCTTCCTTCTTTTTCTATGTTCCTCTTTTCCCCCTGCCGTAAAAAAACTTACCCAGCCGGTATAGGCCCAAAAACCAAAGATTATTATGCTGCTGTAGGCATAGCCGCTTGGGAACCTGAAGGTAAACCCCCGCCTTTGGCTCACCCCTATTTTCAAAAGAAATAACAGGGGCGCCCCCGCGCCCGCGGCCAGCATAAAAGCATAAAGCCGCCACCAGTCTTTCTTCAAGAGTAGAAAGAGGCCAAGCGCGGCCGCTGCGGCCGCTATGACGTAGAAATCCAGTATGTTCGAGGCCAGGGTCATGGCCCTGGCAAAGCCAGGGCTCTCAATGCTTTTTATGAAGGCGGCCGACTTCAGGTCCAGGCGGTAAAGGAGCCCCCTTCTCGTCTGGCTTTCGATTATCTCGCCAAAGGTATGAAAGGCAATGAAAATGGAAGACAGCGCCACTGTAAGCCGCAGTCCCCACCACCTGCCCGCGTCCAGACGCGCTTTCAGGAACCCCCAGGTCATTGGCACCTGGGCCGAAAGTGTTTTGTCCAGCCAGTCCAGCCGTTGGATAAGCAGGTGTTTCTTCCTGCTGAAAAGCCGCAGGATGAAAAACAGCGCGGCACCCGTTATGAGCACAAAGAGGCCGGCTTCCCCCAAGTAACGCCTTATCTGCTCCCAGCTGTCACCCACCAGATAGCCCAAAAGGGAGTATCCCGCCGCCCATACCAACCCGCCTGCGGCGTTGAAAAAAACAAATTTAGGGTAGCTCATCCGCGACGAGCCAGCCACAAATGGGGACATGGCCCTGAGCCATGCGGCAAACCTTCCCAGGAAAACTGTCTTGCCCCCGTGCCTTTTAAAAAAACTCTCGGTCTCCGCGATGTACGCTGTTTTCAAAAATATCCTGCCGCCGTATCTGGCAATGAGCTTCTGCCCGAATTCACGGCCTATCACGTAGCCGGTCTGGTCCCCGAGTATCGCTCCAGCCGAGGCTATCAAAACGACGTTTCCAAGGTCCAGCACCCCTTTCGAGGCCAGAAGCCCGGAAATGACCACAATGCTTTCGCCAGGCACGATGAAACCAAAGAAAAGGGCGGTCTCAAGAAAGGTCATTAAAAAAAGTATGTAGTAACCCTCGTGGCTGAAATAGGGGGAGATGATTTTAAGGATGCCTGCCATCTGACTATTTCTATACCAGAGACGTGCCGTGGTTGTCAAAAAATATGCGCCGGCAAAACCTTTAAAAGAGATTTTTTTCGAAAAAAAAAGATAAATAGCGAAATCATGGATTATTATCCATTATTTACCCAAATGGGCCCTCTTTATGCTCTTGCCTGAACCCCCATATTGTTATATATTTTTTAGCACTCAC
>JAKAGP010000281.1 GCA_021825785.1 Nitrospirota bacterium | reverse complement strand
ATCAACCTGAGAAAGGAGGCAAAGGCTAAACGCATTCTTGCCCGGGAGAGATTCAAGCATTCCGCAAAGGCTGCTCGCAAGTACCAGAAAGGGCTTCTGTCCATTGCCCGTCATGTGGGGGAATTGGTAGACAAGATGCTTGACCGCGGCAAACTGAATACCTCAAAACTGGAAAAGCTCCTACACGACTACGCGGAACTTATTACGCCTTACGCAAAGAAGTTGGCTAATGCCATGTTAGAGGAAGCTGATGACGCGAATGAAAGGGCATGGAAAGCGAATTCTGAAAGCATGGGAAAGTTCATTAAGGAAGAGCTGGCCAACAAAGGAGTAGGAGGGGTCTACGAGGCTTTAATGCATGAGCAGGTGAATCTGATCAAGTCAATCCCGATTGAAGCAGCACAGAGGGTTCACAAACTGTCTACCGAAGCCCTGTCTACATCGACCCGGGCATCTGAAATCATGGAAGAGATATTGAGGACTGGAAAAGTCACGGAATCCAGAGCAATGACCATTGCCAGGACCGAGACCTCCAGGGCTTCTAGTAATCTGACCGAAGCCAGAGCCAGAAGTATAGGAAGTAAAGGTTATATATGGAGAACTGCGAAAGATGCCGATGTCAGGGAAATGCATCAACACCTGGAAGGAGTGTATATCGCGTGGGATGCCCCGCCGGTAGCAGGATCAAATGGAGAAAGGGCTCATGCCGGATGCATCTACAATTGCAGGTGCTGGCCTGAGCCCGTGATACCAGATGAGTTATAGAATTTTGGGAGAAGTCATTGTAAAAAATTCGTGAGGAGTCACGATAGCCTCTTCGGTCCCGGTGAAGTAATCAGTGACTCCTACAAATTCAAGACGCTCTCCATTTTCCTCAGTATGCCAATACACCCAGCCTTTGTATTCAGCCCAAGCAGTGATCGGAACGCCAGAACGCGCCAAGCGGTGGGCACCATAAGCATCAAATTCTTGAGTCAGAGCCAAGTCTTTTGCAGTTTTCATCATTCACTCCTTTTCGTCAGGGTTGGTTAGGTTTTCGATTTCATGGAGTTTAAGAGACCAGTGAACCGCCTCCCTTCTGGCATCTCGAAGTTTCTTCTCCGCGATGTTACGGGCGTGGGTCTTGGCCTGATCGAAAGTGTGATGGTAGATCCATTTACTGCAATCTCGCAGTATCGTCTCACCATTTTCCAAAACTACTGTGGAACTGGAAGTGTGACGAACTTCCCCCTTTATGATGGCCAAGTTAGCGTAGGTCAATTTGTAAACTTCCATCTTACAGCCTCCTTTCCAGAAAATCAGCAACGAAGGCCAGAACCGCGAAGATCCCGGCCAGAATCATAATCCATAGGTCAGTCAAAAATAGATCGTCCATTAGAGTCTCCCGATTAACTATTAGGACAAACGTGACTGAGCCATTCGTACCTATTGAATTCCTTCCACCTGCGGTTTCCCCATCTTTCCATCTGACGAATCTTTTTGGAGGAGTATTCCGAGCACCGACGAGCCTCCTCCTTTGCAGTTTTGAAGTCAGGGATAAAACCTGCCTTGGCGGCTCTACGCTCCTGACTGTGAGATATACCAAATCTGGACGTCATCTTCTTACCAGCCATCCTGTAGTTGTTTTCGATTTTATGGGTTTTCATGATTTTCTCCTCTGTAAAAATTGATCTGATAATTAATTATATATAATTCTAGGAAAAAATCAACTAAATCACAAAAATATTTCCAGAACCGCATCGTATCTTAATACGCCATTCTTGATATTCAGACCTTTATGAATAAACTGAGGTTTCAGGCTAATAAATATACCTGGCCATCAATTATTTATTCAGGAGTTCACAACATGAAACGTATCCTTCTCTTCCTCTTCCTCCTCTTCACGTTTGCATTAACCGGGCTGGCTCAGGCCGACATGAACTATCCGTACACAACTCCTACCTACCGCCCCTCGCCGGTTTCCCCCGCCGTGACCTATTCCGCCCCCGCGGTGTACAATCTCACCTTGAACGATGTGAACACTGTGGTGGTGACGATCGCAGGAACTTGTACGTCCTTTTCAGCCACTCCGAAAGCCGGTGTCGACGGAACCAATTACGTGCAGATTAATGAGTACCCGGTATCCAATGCAGCCAGTGGTGTAGCGGCAGTGAGTAATGCGGCCATCACGTCGGCGGGCACCTATCGCTTCAATGCGTCGGGAATGAAGTACTTCGAACTGGACATCACGGCCCTGACAGCCAGTTGTACGGTTTCGGCTTCTGGCTCTTCCGCGGCCTTCACCAACATCGAGTAATCGGCCATGTTCTTAATTAGCGCGAAACTGGGAGAGAAGCAGGCTACGACACCTGAAGGGTTTCTGTTATGCCTGGATGTTCCGGTGGCCCGTACTGGTGAAATGCTTTACGCGGCCTCGGAAATCCCGGACATAGAAGCCGGGCCTGACGGAATCATCAAAGTTACCCGATCTGCTGAGGATCTGTTCACGGCTGAGTTCTTTGCCAGCCTTAACGGCAAATCAGTGGTCGTGTTCCACCCGGAAGGTGGGGAGGATGTAAGCCCCAGCAACTGGAAGGATCTGACTGGCGGAGTGGGGATGAATCCGAGAAGAGGAGAAGGAGAGTTCGCGGACTACATCCTCATGGACCTCCTGATTACTGATGCGGAAGCCATCGAGCTTGTCCGTTCCAAATCCCTTCGTGAAATCTCTCTTGGATACGACGCTAACGTCGATCAGATCAGTCCAGGATGTGCCAGACAGCACAATTTCATCGGCAACCACATTGCCTTGGTCGAAGAGGGACGGTGTGGCCCTCGGTGCTCAATCGGCGACAAGAAACCCACCAGAAAATCTACCCACAACTCAGGAGTAAAAACCATGACTGCAAGACAGAAGTACCAAGACGCTCTCAAGAAGTTGAAGGAAGCTATCAGGGCCCGTGACGCTGAAGCCGAGCGCGAAGCAGAAAACGAACTGCGGGATGCTGCGGACGAAATGGAAAAGGAAGACAAGAAGCAACGTGACGGGGAGCCCGACGATTCCAACGTCCACATCCACGTGAACGGAAGTGGTGAAGGCGGACGATCCTCTTTCACTGATGAGGATTTGGCCGAACGCTTCAGGAAGAACGACGAAGACCATGACGAATTCCGGGCACAGCTCGCTGAACTCGCCAGCAAGATCGGAGGCGGAGAGCTGACTGCAGAAGACGAAAAGATGATCAACGACGCCGTGGCAGAAGAAGTCGGTGAAGACCTCGACGAAGAAAGCAAGAAGACTCGTGACAGCGCCATCCTCGCCGGATCCTTCCAGGACACCGCTTCCATGGCAGAAATCATCATGCCGGGCGTACGTCTTCCCGAATTCGATGCGAAAGCACCGAAGAAGATGATGCTTGACGCCATCTGTGGCCTGCGTCGTAAAACCCTGGAACTTTCGATGGCAACTCCTGACGTACGTGGCCTGATCGAAGACATTCACGGATCGACACCAGACTTCAGCAAGATGACCTGCGCAGCAGTTCGCACTCTCTTCCGTTCCGTCGGCGCTGCCAAGCGCAGGGACAACAATTCCCACATCAGGGACGGCAAGGGCGGATCCCACCACACTCAACATTCCGTGCAGAAGCCGATCACGTCGATTGCCGAACTTAATCGTCTGAACGAAGAACGCCGGAAGCACAACTAA
>JAKAGP010000280.1 GCA_021825785.1 Nitrospirota bacterium | reverse complement strand
TTGAACCTGAAGTTTATGATGTCCCCATCCTTAACGGGGTAGTCTCTGCCTTCCAGGCGGAAAACGCCAAGCTTCCTGGCCTCCGCCATGGAGCCGCCGCATTTCATTAAAAAATCCTCGTAGGAGACGATCTCGGCCCTTATGAACCCTTTTTCTATGTCAGAGTGTATCTTGCCCGCCGCCTTTGACGCAGTGGTCCCCTCTTTTATGGTCCATGCCTTTACCTCGTCTTCCCCCGCGGTGAAAAAAGAAATGAGCCTCAATAAGCCATAGGATACCTTTATAAGCCTGCGCAGGGCTGGCTCTTCGATGCCCAGGTCAGAAAGGAACGCCTTCTGCTCCTCAGGGGCCAACTGGGCAAGCTCCATCTCTATCTTGCCGGACATGGAAAGGGCCGCGGAGTTTCCTTTCAGCATCTCGCGGGCTTCCTGGAGCAGCGCCTCCAGCGCTTTTTCATCTGGAAGCATCTCTTCCGCCACATTGAAGACAACCACTTCAGGCTTTATGGAAAGGAATTCAAGGTGCCTTACGGCCTTCAGCTCTTCCTGGCTGAACTCGATTTCTCTTAGAGGTTTTTCCGCATCGAGGGCTTCGCGGCATCTCACGAGCACCGCGCGTTCGGCGTCGCTTACCTTTTCTTTCCTTCCTTTTTTAATGGATTCCTCTATGCTTTCCAGTCTTTTTTCCACAAGCATAAGGTCGCCTAGCACCAGTTCCGCCTCCAGGGAGCGCAGGTCCCTCATCGGGTCGGTATCGCCAAGCGGGTGGGGCACGGAAGGGTCCTCGAAAGCCCTTACCACCTGCAACAGGGCATCGGCGTCCTTTATGTGCGCATGGACCTTGGCGTTCTGTTTGGTGTCCCCCCTGGTGAACCCTATATAGTCCACATAGTCCACGGTGGCATATGTGGTCTTGGCCGGCTTGAAGATGCCGGACAGGTTGTCTATCCGTTCATCAGGCACATTTACCACGCCCACGCGGGCTTCGCCGCCGGTAGACGGATAGGAACTGGTGGGGAGCCCCAGGCCTGTAAGCGCATTGAATATGGTTGTTTTGCCGGAATTTGAAAACCCGATTATTGCGATCTTCATCTGAACCACTTTTATAACATATCTTTAGTGGTCTTTTAAAGTCCGTGGCTCCGGAACCATGACAGAAATGAAATAAAAAATCTGGAAAAGAGGTTTGTTTTGTGATAAAAGAAGAAATAGGGATATAATTTTTAAATTTTTATTCATAATTACCTTGGAGGTTGTTTGATGAAAAAGATGTCGCCCACAAAAACAGCAAAAAACGGATCCGCAGCTAAAGAGGAACCCTCGAAGTCCGCCGGGCAAAAGGATGTTGCCGTGGAAGAGGGGCTCAAAAAGACCTATCCTAAGAACCGGGACACTTGCAAAGTAGTTTTCTTTTTGCCCGCGGAGGCAGTCCCCGATGCCCGGAAGGTCGCCATCGTCGGTGATTTCAACCAATGGGACCACAACGCCAACATTATGAAAAAACAGAAAGACGGCAGCTTCCAGCTTGCCCTGGAGATCCCCGCGAACCATGAATACCGGTTCAAGTATCTCGTGGATGATACAAAATGGGAAAATGACTGGTGCGCGGACAAATATGTAAAGAATGAGTTCGGAGGGGAAGACTCGGTCATCCAGGTTTAGGCAGGCCCGGCAGGAGTGGGTATCAGTTTTTTGTTCCGCTGATCTGTTTTTTTGGCTCTACTGAGATTCCTGTTGGGTACTTCGCATAAAGCGCTCCCTAAAAATAATCATACCGGCTTTCGCCGGTATGACTTGCAAAAAAACGCCCACGCTTATTTCAAAAAAGCTTATTTAGCACAGAAAAATCCTTGAAGGACCTCTGTTTTGACATGCCTGCGACTGTTGTTTCGCCTTAGTCCTCAGCCGGGGCCTTTTCCTGTTTCTCCCGTTCCTTCTTGGTATCCCGGAGCGCCTCGTCAAAGGCCGCTTCTGCCTCTTCCATCTTTATTTTGGAGTATTCGGTATCACTTATTATGTCTATATCCCAGCCGGTAAGCTTCATGGCGAGCCTCACGTTCTGGCCCTTTTTGCCTATGGCAATGGACAGCTGCTGATCGGAAACGACGACCATCGCAGTCTTCTCCTCTTCGTTTATGCCTACCCTGTCTATGGTGGCAGGGCTTAACGCCCTGGCTATGAGCACCCGCGGGTCGTCGTTCCAGGGTATTATGTCTATCCGTTCGCCCTTAAGCTCCCTGACAATTGATTGTACCCTGGTGCCCTTCATGCCGACGCAGGCGCCAACCGGGTCTATGGAGCTGTCGGTTGAAAAAACGGCCACCTTGGTCCTTTCCCCCGGTTCCCTGACTATGTCCTTTATTTTTACGAGCCCCTCGGATATCTCCGGCACCTCCATTCTGAAAAGCTCCGCCACGAATTTAGGCGTGGCCCTGGACACCAGTATTACAGGGCCCTTGGGCGTGATCCGGATGTCCTCAATATATGCCTTGACGAAATCCCCTCTTCTCAATGTTTCGCTTGCCAGGGTCTCTTTCACAGGCAGCACCGCTTCGGTTTTGCCTATGTTTATATAATAGAAGTTCTTTTCCTTCCTCAGGACACTGCCGCTTACCACCTGGCCGACCTTGCCCTTGAACTCGTTAAAAAGGGCGTCGCGCTCCGCCTCGCGCATGCGCTGCAGTATCACCTGTTTTGCTGTCTGGGCCGCTATGCGGCCGAAATCCATGGGCGCCATGGGCAATTCCACAACTTCGCCCAGATTCTTTCCGGGGAACTCCTCCGCGGCGTCTTCCACTGATATCTCTTCGTCCGCGTTCTGAACGTTCTCCACGATCCGTTTCTCCTCGAACACGTTGATCTTGAGAGTGTCGGGGTCTATCCTCAGGTTTATATTGGTCCTTCCCCCATAGCGTTTCCGCGCAGCGGAGAGCAGCGCTGATTCCAGCGCCCCCACGAGCACATCTTTGGAAATGCCTTTTTCCCGGCAAATCTGGTCTATAAGGAACGCTATTTCTTTCATCTCTCCCCCTGTCTCTTCCCCTGAGTAAAAAACCTATATCTCGATTTCAAGCCGCGCCTTTGCAACGGCATCGTAAGGGATCTCCAGTTCCTTCTCCCCTACGGCGATCAAAAAAGAGTTGTCTTCAGCTTTTTGCAGTCTTCCTATAAGCAAGGACTGCCCGTCAAAAGGCTTTCTGGTGGTTACCCGGATGAGTTTCCCAGTCTGCTTCTTGAAATCGGCAGGGCCTTTCAGCGGCCGGTCCAGACCCGGAGAGGAAACCTCCAGGTGGTACCGGCTTGGGATGAGGTCCTCCACATCCAGAAGAGCGCCTATTTCCCTGCTCATGAGCTCGCAGTCCCGGATAGTGACTCCCCCTTCCTTGTCTATGCTTATCCTCAGCAGGAGTTTTGCCCCGCTGCCAAGCAGTTCAACCGACTCCACCGTGTATCCCAGTCCCCCGGCGGCCTTTTGGGCCAATTGACCTATCTTTGCCTCTGTCCTGCCCATGTCAGATCAAAAAACTCCTACCCGCCTGTGCTTACCCCGGAGGGCTTTTTTTCATGATACCTGACCCTCTCAGTCATCATGTCCATATAAAACAAAAGAGTGGTCGCCCACTCTCTCAAAAGTTGAAAACCCCAAAATAAGATTACATTTTTATTGTAGCAATTAACCGGGCATAATTCAAATTATAT
>JAKAGP010000279.1 GCA_021825785.1 Nitrospirota bacterium | reverse complement strand
CTGCCACAGCGGCGACTTCACCGACAACTTCTACAAGCAGTTCGACAGTCTGGTGGAGCTCTATAATGAGAAGTTCGCCAAGCCGGCCAAGGCTATCATGGACGAGCTCACCGCTGACGGCGTGCTGAACGCCAAGGCGCCGTTCGAGCACGAGGTGCAGTGGGTTTATTGGGAGCTCTGGCACCACGAGGGGCGGCGCGCGCGCCACGGCGCCAGCATGATGGGGCCGGACTACACCCACTGGCACGGCATGTACGAGGTCTCCAAGCACTTCTACACCAGGTTCCTGCCCGCGGTGGTGGAGGCCGCCAGTGAGAAGGGGCCCGAGGCCGAGAAGAAATGGAAGGGCCGGGTGGCCGAACTCCTGGCTAAAGACGAGCATATCTGGCTGAAAGGTCTTAGCCCCAAGGAGGCGGAGGCCCTGCGGAAATACTCCCGGGACCGCTATAACCAGTAGGTTCCGCTTGCGGCCGTAAACATGGCGCCGGGCCCGGGGTCCGGCGCCGTTTTTTCCTCCAGCCGCGTCCTCCCGGGCGTACTGGCCGCCGCGGACAAGAATTACCACGGCCGGGCCAGGAAGGCCATTAACGCGCTTACGTTCTTTACAACCCCGAAAAGCCCTATTGGCGCATACAGGCCTTTATCCGGGCCATATTCCGCCCCCGGGACTTTGACCTGTTTCGATAGTCTCCGGCGGGGTTGCGCTTCAGGGCGGAGGGGTGGTAAACTCTTTCTGTGATCCCTGGATCCAAGATGGCGCCGGCTTTGTTCATAATCTCCATTTTATCCGCGGCGGCCGGGGCCTGGTGTCTGCACGGCTGGCTTATAAACCGGGCCGCTTCCAGGCTTGACCCGCTAAGGCCGAAGACCCGGGAATACTATCTTTCGCCTTTTATCTCTCACTCGCGTCTCGTATCCGGCGGGCAAGTGACTCCGGCGGCGCGGGCGGAGGAACGGGATTTTTAGTATATTTATGTTAAGCCGGGAGGCTTGAATGAGCGATTTCTTTAAAGGGAAAGTGGCGGTGGTGACCGGAGCGTCGGAAGGCATAGGCCTTGCCGTGGCGCGGCTGCTCGCCGCCGGCGGGGCCCGGGTGGTGCTGGCCGCGCGTTCGGGGGATCTGCTTAAAAAAGCGGAAGGTGAACTGCCGGGTTCTCTGGCTGTGCGCGCGGACCTGCGCAATGCCGCGGACAGGGCTAACCTGGTAGCTAAGACCATAGGGCAGTTCGGCAGGCTGGATATCCTTATAAATAACGCCGGACAGGGGATCTACGGTCCTTTCGAGAAAACAAATCCGGACGACTACCGCAGCGTTATGGACCTGAACGTGTTCGCGGTCATGGACCTTATGCAGAAGGTCATCCCCCTTATGCGCAAACAGGGCGGCGGCAGGATAATAAACATCGGTTCCCTGGTCTCTAAGAACTACTTCCCGAACCTCTCCGCTTACGCTTCCACCAAATACGCGCTTAACGCGCTCTCCCTTACGGCCCGCAAGGAGCTGGAAAAGGAAGGCATCGTGGTGAGCGTAATGCACCCCAAGATGACGGCTACGCGCTTCGGGGTTAACGCCGTGGGTGGAAACAAGGCCGACAGCCGCGCGGACGGAAAGCGCGCGCCCGGAGTTGACACCGCCGAAGACGTGGCGGAAAAAACGCTGAAGCTTATAGAAAGCGGGGAAGCCGAAGCTAGCATGTAGGGTCCGCCGACAGGGGGCAAAATGAAGACACGTCAAATTATTATGTTCTGCGCGGCGGCTCTTTTCCTGGCCGGCTGTCCTTATAAATCCGTCCACCAGCTTGGCGCGCCTTCGGAGAAAAGGTTCGACAAGGCTTTCCTCGGCTCCTGGCTGAGCTGCGACCCCAAGAACAAAGCTGACTGCGAGAGCCTGAAGGTTTACAGCTTTAACGGGGCCGAGTATTACGCCGAAATGACCGGGGTGAGCCGCTCGGAGCAGGAGGTAAGCGTACGCACCGACCGCTACCGGGCTTTTCTGACGGATACCGGGGTTCCGGGGCTTCTTGACGTGCAGGAATTAAGTATCTCTACAGCCGCGAACACGGCCCACTTTTACGTGAAAGCTGAAATTAAGCCGGACAGTACTCTCGTATTCTCATATGTGTCCGACGGTTTTACCAAGGACGAATTCGCCTCGGAAAAAGACCTCGCCGGGCATTTCAGCAGGAATTACAAAACCCCCGGTTTTTTTGAAGTTCTCCCGCCCTTCGAGCGGGAGAAAAGCAAATAGCGCGGCGGGCGCCGGCAAGGCGCCGACCGGCTTAAAGACCAAGGAGTATATAATGAAAACTATAGCGCTCATCCTGTTTTTGGGTTTAAGCTGCCCGGCTTCTGCCGGGTATAAAGAGGCCGAGGCGGCCGGCAAGAACCTTGGCGACACGCAGCTTAATAAGGAACTGGACGCGCTGCTGGCCCAGCCGGGAGCGGCGCTGGCTCGTGACGCGCGCGCGGCGCAGCTGCTGGCGGACAACGGCCGGGCGCTGGCACTGTTCCGGCAGGCCGCGCAGGAGCCTAACGACGGGGACCTCCTCGCGCCCAAGCCGGAGAAGCTCGACAGCAAAACTGTTCAGCCAAAGTACGGGGTGCATATTAAATTGCTCAAGCTCCTGCTTATAGATTCCAGGATAAAGGCCGCGCGGAGCCTTAACGGCGAGGCCGAAAAAGACCTGCTCGCCGTGGCGGGCTTCCTCTCCCAGCTTTCGGCGCAAAAGGCGGGCGCGCTTTTAAGTTCCATGGTGGAGCAGGTCTGCCTTATGAAGGCCTACCCGATGTTCTCTGACAGCCTGCGGGCCCCGTCGGTAAGCCCCGGGTATATGAAGGAGCTGGCCCTGCGGCTGGATAACTCCGTAAAGAACCAGGACTCAATGCGGGCGGCGATGCTGCAGGAAGCCGATACGGCTAAAGGCAGCATGGTGGAAGCAGTTACCCCCGAAAGCATGGCAGCGGAACGGGCTAAAATGTCTTTCCTGCTGCGGCTGGGGGCAAAAAAGCTGGAGGACCAGGAATTTTTCTCAAAGGTCTACTCCGGCTATGACGCCGCCGTGGACGCGCACGCCGGGGTGCTGATAGAAGCTTTCCGCGTTAACGATCCCGCCCCGGCCGCGGCTTATATGGAGAAGCGGCAGCAGGAGATACAGGCCCGCAAGCAGGCCCGCGACAAACGCGGGACCCTGGCCGGTATCATCGACGGTCTGAAAGGCGGCCCGGAAGCTAAAAAAGAAATGGAAGATACGATAGTGGACAGGATGCTCTCCATAGGGACGCCGGCCTATGAAAAGCTGGTCCCGCGCTATCACCTTTACCTGACGGAACTTTATGTGCTGCGTACCGCGGTGGCGGTGAAACTTTACCAGCGCGCGCGCCGGCGCCTGCCGGGCAGCCTGGACCAGCTGGTCCCCGCCTACCTGGCGGCAGTACCGCTGGATTCATTCAATAAATTCGCCCCGCTCGCTTATGTTAAAAAAGGCAAAAAAATCCTTATTTATGGTTTCGGGCCGGACGGCAAAGACGGCGGGGGCGCGGCTTCCCTTGATGTGGCGGCTTATTATGACAACGCCGCAAAAGACGCGGGAGATATTGTGTTCGCCGACTAGTATCTTGACAAATTAGTTATGCAACATGTATCATATGTGAATGAAATGCATAAACATTCGCTTAAAAAAGCGCGAGATTAAGTTGCTGGAGAAA
>JAKAGP010000278.1 GCA_021825785.1 Nitrospirota bacterium | reverse complement strand
GATCTTGAGGCCGCCAGGCTTGACGAGGCTAACAATGCCGAGGTCATCCAGGTAATCGACAGGGCGGCGCCCCCGCAAAGGAGGGCCAGGCCGAAGAGGGCGCTGATGGTGACGGTCGCGACCGTCCTCGGATTTTTCCTCTCGCTGATAGGGGCCTTCCTCAGCGAGTACAGGGAGCAGATCGCAGCCGGACCGGAGTATAAAAGGAAGATCGAGACACTGAAGCGGTATATGCGGCTTCGGGGAGATAAATAACGGCAAAGAGCAGTGCCGGCAGCATGTATTCCGGGCGCAGGGAGGCAAATGGATGTTTTCAACGTATGGTGACAGCACTGGAGGGGCGCGGTTGTGATTGACGGTAAAAGAGGATTCAAGTGCGGCAATATAATCTGGCACAAGGCTTCCGTGGACAGGCAGGACAGGGAATGTATCAACGGGCACAAGAGCGTTGTTTTGTGGTTTACGGGCCTTTCCAATTCCGGGAAATCCACGATAGCCCACGCCCTTGAAAAAAGGCTTTTCGATATGGGCTGCCGCACCTTCGTCTTCGACGGAGACAACGTGAGGCACGGCCTGTGTTCCGATCTCGGCTTTTCCATGGAGGACCGCCGGGAAAACATCCGGCGTATCGGCGAGATGTCCAGGCTCTTCGTAGAAAGCGGAATGGTCGCCATCACGGCTTTTATATCGCCCTTCAGGGCCGAGAGGGGACGCGTCAGGCAGTTGGTAGGCCCGGACAGCTTCATCGAGGTGTATTGCAAATGTTCGCTTGAAGTGTGCGAGCAGAGGGACGTCAAAGGCCATTATAAACGCGCCAGGATGGGGGACATAAAGGAGTTTACCGGCATTTCATCCCCCTACGAGGAGCCTGAAAGCCCCGAGATTGTCCTCGAGACCGATCATATGTGCGTGGAGACATCCGTTGACAGGGTCCTCGATTTCCTCGTCGCCAGGAAGATCATTCCCGCTGCGGAAAAACATTCAAGCCGGATGCCTGGAGAGGCCCTGAAGTGAGAGTCAGGCTGGCTAACCGGGCTGACGCGGTAAATTATTCGCCTGGCGCATTCTCCCCGCTGGGCCATATGGCCCCTCATATCCGGATTTCCCCGTTTAATCCCGTGATAATGGAGGCGCTGCTCAAAAAGGAGACGAAGGGGGACCCCGGCGTCCTCGATCCCGGGTTCTGGCTGGACGGCGGACGGGCGATGGTTTTAACCGGCAGCGGACGGCAGGCGCTGAAGCTGGCGCTGAAACGGACCGGCCTGGACTCCGGAAGGAGCGTCCTGATTGTCACGACCACCGGCGGGCCATACATCAGCTCGTGCGTCACTTCGGCTATCGAGGAGATTTGCGGATGGTCAAGAACTCCGGAGAAAAACACGGGGGCGATCCTGCTTATACACGAATTCGGCTTTCCTTGCCCTCTGCCTCAGCCATTGCGGGACCTTGGCCTGCCCGTCATAGAGGACTGCGCCTACGGGACCGGATCAAGGACGTCCGGCGGCGCTGTCGGGGCCGTCGGCGATTACGCGATATACAGCCTGACGAAGTACTATCCGCTGCCCTTCGGCGGCTTGCTTGCGTCAAGAGATGATCTGGCCGGAATCCCCGGCGGGCACATTATCCCGGACGAAGACAGGAGATTGCTGGAGGGATTTCTGATTCGCTCCGGCGGCCTGCATGAGCAATGGAACGAAACGCGCATGGCAAACTGGCGCTTTTTTGAGGAAAGACTCGGCCGTTTCGCGGCCCCCTATTTCCATCCGGACGGCGGCATCGTTCCGGGGGTCTTTGCCGCGAAACTGCCGCCTGCCGTGAATGGGGCGCGGATCAAGCAGAGCTGCGTTTCTGCCGGGATTGAGTCCACCGAATATTACGGAAACGGCGGTTTCTACTTCCCGGTGCACCAGTTTTTGACGGATTATGAAAAATCATATATCCTTCACCATTTTCTGCAGGGGGTATCATGAGGGTTTTTTTGTATGATGCCGGCAGGGACGCCGAACAGTGGGACATGTTCGTAAATGCTTCCCATAACGGGACGTTTCTGCAGTCCAGGAGGTTTTTAAGCTATCACGGGGACCGCTTCGAGGACTTCTCCGTCATCGTCAGGAACGAGAAGCAGCAGATTATCGGCGTCATGCCCGCCGCGAGGGACAAGGCGGACCCCTCGCTTGTGGTGTCCCACCCCGGGATCACGTACGGCGGCCTCGTATGTTCGGGCCGGCCGGGCGCTGATGAGGTGTACGAAATGCTGCAATCCGTTCTCGGATGGTACAGGGACAACGGGTTTCGCTCGCTGCTTTACAAGGCGGTCCCATGGCATCTGCACGCCGTCCCTTTCCATTCCGACCTGTATGCCTTGTGGAGGCTGGGGGCGCGCACAGGCAGGCGCGACCTCTGGAATATAATCACGCTGGACGGCGGGCGGTCGCTGAGCAAAGGGAGAAAATGGGCCGTAAACAAGGCGCGGGCTTCGGGGCTGGATATCCGCGTAGACGGCAGCGATGACGCATACAGGGTTTTTTTCGGGGTGCTTGAAGAGTGTCTTGCCGGGCGGTACGGCGTCCGGCCCGTCCACACGCTGGATGATTTGCTGACTCTCAGGTCCCTCTTGCCCGGCAGTATGGACCTCTGGTTGGCCGCGGATGAAAGCGGCTGCCTGGGCGGGACATGGATATTCAAAATGGGGAAAGCAGCATGGCATACCCAATACATCGCCTCCACGGAAAGGGGGCGTGACAGGTTTGCCGTGGACCTGCTGCTGGAGAGCGTTATCAGGAGCGCGGAGCAGCAGGGGATAAGATATTTTTCCTTTGGCGCGAGCACGGAGCAAAACGGACAGGCGCTGAACTCCGGACTGTTTGATTTCAAGGCGGGCTTCGGCGCAGGTTCCGTTGCGCAGGATTTTTATCACATCGATCTGGAGTGATTTTATGCCGGGAATTGATGACTGCAGGATAATTGATTTTCCAAAGATCGCCGACCCAAGGGGCAATCTGACATTCATTGAGGGCGGCAGGCATGTGCCTTTTGACATCAAACGGGTCTATTACCTCTACGATGTGCCCGGCGGCGCGGAGCGCGGCGGCCATGCGCATATCGCCTTGTCCCAGTTGGTTATAGCCATGTCCGGGAGTTTTGACGTGGTCCTCGACGATGGACACGGGAGGAAGCGTTTTCATCTGAACCGCTCGTACTATGGTCTGTATGTATGCCCGATGGTCTGGCGCGAACTGAATAATTTTTCATCGGGTTCGGTATGCCTCGTCCTTGCCTCCGACCTGTATGGCGAGGCGGATTATTACCGGGACTATGGGCGGTTTCTGATGGACGTGCGCGGAAGATGATGATCGCATGGGAGGAACTAAATGCCAGGAATTGATGATTGCAAGATAATTGATCTTCCAAAGATCGCCGATCCCAGGGGCAATCTGACTTTCATCGAAGGCGGCAGACACTTGCCCTACGATATCAAAAGGGTTTTTTATCTTTATGATGTGCCCGGAGGAAGCGAACGCGCCGGTCATGCCCTCAAGAATTGCTATCAATTCATAATTGCCATGTCGGGGAGTTTCGACGTGATTCTTGACGATGGTCATGAAAAAAGGCGTATTCATCTTAACAGGTAGTATTACGGATTAACTCGGTATCCGATGATTTGGCGTGAGATTGATAATTTTTCCTCAGGGGCCGTATGTATGGTCCTTGCCTCTG
>JAKAGP010000277.1 GCA_021825785.1 Nitrospirota bacterium | reverse complement strand
TCACCGACCTGAGGATGCCTGAGGAAAATGGCGCAGTTTTGATAGAAAAAGTGAGTGAAATCACCAAAGGCAACCCACCGAAGATAGTGGTTTGCTCCGCTTATCTGACCTCCGAGATGATCGATGGATATAAAAACGGGGGAATAAGGGTCCTTAGAAAGCCCTTCAAGCTCGAGGAGCTGGAGGGCATACTGGCCGATTCGGCCTAGTGTGAAGTCCCGGAAATAACCATAATAATTCCATCCCCATACTGGACATCTGCCCGGTCCTTTCGTTCGGCCGCGCGGTTCCGGACGTATACAAACGGCCTTATTTAGGCGTCTTTCAGGGCGAATGGCGAAAGATTGGCAGGATGCGTCAGGAACCCCGCAGATATCGCCTTTCACTGGAATATCATCGAGAGCCTGCAAATCAAACGGAGGCGCTACCAAAACCGGAAGGGCCCATTTTTTTGGTTTAATCTATGTTAATCTATGAGAAGAAGGCAAAAAAGGGAGGGAAAACCCCTTTTGATTTGTCTTTTTGAAGGAGGAACATTTCCGCAATGAACGGACTAAAGACCACTGTCCTGCTGGTTGCGCTCACTCTGTTTTTTCTCTGGGTGGGACGCCTGATAGGGGGCCAGCAGGGGATGACCATCGCCCTGATATTCGCCCTGGGCATGAACGCGTTCGCCTATTGGTTTTCAGACAAGATGGTGTTGAGGATGTATCATGCGCAGGAGGTGGACGAGTCCACCGCGCCGGAGCTCTACGGCATCGTCCGCAGGCTTTCGACCAAGGCGGGGCTGCCGATGCCGAAGGTCTACATCATTCCCCAGGACCAGCCAAACGCCTTTGCCACGGGAAGAAACCCCAAGCACGCGGCGGTCGCGGCCACGCAGGGCATTTTGAGACTGCTTACCCCGGAGGAGCTGGCTGGTGTCATCGGCCATGAGCTGTCGCACGTGAAACACAGGGACATTCTAATAAGCTCGGTTGCCGCCACCGTGGCCGCTGCCATAAGCTATCTTGCCCAGATGGGCCAGTGGGCCCTGATCTTCGGCGGCGGGCGGGACCGCGACAGGGATGAAAGCCCCCTGGCCGCGCTTCTCATGATGTTCATCGCGCCCATAATCGCAATGATCATCCAGATGGCGATATCGAGGTCAAGGGAGTACTCCGCGGACCAGAGCGGGGCCGAGCTGGCCGGCAATCCCCGTTTTCTCTCGAACGCCCTGAGGAAACTGGATTACGCCTCCAAACGGGTCCCGATGGGCGCAACGCCGGCAACCGCCCATATGTTCATAGTCAACCCCTTAAGCGGCAAATTCCTGCTGAGGCTGTTTAGCACCCATCCGCCCATTGAGGACCGGATCAGGCGTCTCGAAGGCGGCCTGTAAGACAACCGGGGCAGAGGCGCATGGGGGCATGGCTCCCCATCCGCCTTCTGCCACGCTCTGCATTGCCTGATGCACTACAGGCCCCCAAGGCAAGTTGACTCTTTTGCAGGAATTCATCAAAATATCTACCTATGAGCGCCCTGGTTACAGGAGCCACCGGTTTCATCGGGGGCCATCTGGTGCCGAAGCTCCTCGAAAAAGGGTACAAGGTGCGCTGTCTTGTGAGGGGAACTTCCGCGCTGGCAAAGCTGGATGGCTTGGATGTGGAGTTTTTTCCCGGAGACCTTTCAGACCCCGGGTCTCTGCGCAAGGCGGTCCGCGGAGTGGACTATGTCTTCCATCTGGCCGGGCTTACAAAAACCAATAAAAATCAGGAGTTTTACGACGTAAACTTCCGCGGGACGGAAAATCTGGCTGAGGCGGCGGCAAAAGAAAATCCCGGACTTAAGAAATTCGTCTATCTCAGCTCCCATGCCGCGGCGGGTCCCTCGTTTAACGGCGGGGCCCTCACGGAGGAAAAAGAGCCCCATCCGGTTTCGCACTACGGAAAAAGCAAGCTGCTGGGGGAGAAGGCCGTCCTCGGACGCGCAGGCCTGATGCCCGTGGTGGTATTGCGCCCGACTGCGGTTTACGGGCCGGGGGACAGGGATTTTTACCTTTTTTTCAAGGCAATCAACAAGGGCATTTTCCCCTATTGGGGGGCGTGCCGCTACTCTCTTTTATACGTCGGGGACCTGGTCCAGGGAATAATCGCCGCGGCCGAGGCCCCTCAGGCCGCCGGAAGGGTTTTTTTCCTCTCCGACGGGAACATTTATACCAACAGCGAGATAGCCCGGACCATTGCGGGCGCCCTCCACAGCAGGCTCCTGAAACTCCCCATGCCCAGATTTTTTCTTCTCATTGCAGCCACTTTTTCGGCCCTGGCCGGAAAAGATTCAGGTATAATAAACAAGGACAAGCTCAGGGAGATGGGCTTTCCGAACTGGTGCTGTGACCCGGGCAGGGCTAAAAGGGAGATCGGTTTTCTGCCCAAAATCACTTTAAAGGAAGGGGCAAAGTGGACGGCAGAGTGGTACAGGATTCATCAATGGTTATAAAACATCAGGACTTGTTCGAAAAGTGCGGGAAGTTCACCAAGGCCAAAGAGCTCGTGCAGGCAGGCCTTTATCCTTATTTCAGAACCATTGAGAGCGCCCAGGACCCGGTTGTTTATTTAAACGGCAAAAAAATGATAATGGTCGGCTCGAACAACTACCTGGGGCTCACCAACCACCCCAAGGTCAAGGAGGCGGCCATAGAGGCCGTAAAGAAATACGGGACCGGCTGCGCCGGCTCCAGGTTCCTGAACGGCACCCTGGACATCCACGTGGCGCTCGAGGAGAAGCTCGCCCGGTTCATGCGCAAGGAGGCCGCGCTGGTTTTTTCCACCGGGTTCCAGGTGAACCTGGGGGTCATCTCGGCCCTCTGCGCCAAGGACGATATCGTCATCATAGACAAGATGGACCATGCAAGCATCATAGACGGCTGCCGGCTCTCCTACGCCGAGGTGAAGAAATTCCGCCATAACGACATGGACGACCTGGAGCGCGTGCTTTCCACCTCGGGCGAGGCCGCGGCCCTTGTCGTGGTCGACGGCGTATTCAGCATGGAGGGGGACATCGCGAAGCTGCCACAGGTGGTTGAGGCGGCCCATAAATGCGGCGCGCGGGTGATGGTGGACGACGCCCACGGCATAGGCGTGCTTGGCAAGACGGGCCGGGGCACAAGCGAGCATTTCGGGCTCGAAGACAAAGTCGACCTCATAATGGGCACATATTCCAAATCGCTTGCCTCCATAGGCGGCTTCGTATCAGGAAGCGCGGATGTGATCCATTACATAAAGCACTTCGCCCGGTCGCTGATATTCAGCGCAAGCCCTCCGCCTGCGTCGATCGCCGCGGTGAGCGCGGCCCTGGACATCATCGAAAACGAACCGGAGAGGATAGAGCAGCTCTGGAAAAATACGCACAAGATGATGGACGGCCTGCGGGGTATGGGATACGAGACCGGCCCGGCCGAGACCCCGATTATTCCGGTGCTCGTGGGCGACAGCGAGACAGCGTTCAAGATGACACTCATGCTCCAGGATGAAGGGGTCTTCGCCAACGTCGCCGTGAGCCCGGCCGTGCCCAACGGCAAGGCGCTCATAAGGACAAGCTATATGGCCACTCATACCGATGAGCACCTGGACGCCGTTCTTGCCGCGTTTGAGAAGGTTGGAAAGGCAGCCGGCCTGCTTTCACAAACCGCGTCCCCGGACCCCAGGCGGGCCAGCCGCGGGCGGGAGACCTTCCCGCCCCCCGCCC
>JAKAGP010000276.1 GCA_021825785.1 Nitrospirota bacterium | reverse complement strand
CTTGTGCTTCATGAGCCCCTCGTCCGTCAGCAGCATCACGGCTATGTAATTGCCCCGGTAGATGAAGAGCTCTATGCGGTTAAGCGTAGTCTTGCCGGACTTCATGGGCGCCGCGAGCCCAAGGTATCTCGAATGCTCCGAGAGCGTCCTTGCCGCCGCCTCCAGCAGCCCGTCAAGGTCTTCCCGGGTGGCCTCCAGCCGCAGGATAAAGGATTTCAGAAACCTGTCCTCGGCTTCCTTCTGCCTCGCCATGTGGTCCACATAAAACCTGTAGCCCCTGTCCGTCGGCACCCTGCCCGCGGAGGTGTGGGGCTGCAAAAGAAAACCGGACTCCTCAAGGTCCGCCATGATGTTCCTGATCGTGGCGGGGGACAGATTGAAGGAATATGCCTTTGTTATAAACCTGGAGCCCACCGGCTCGTTCGTGCTTATATAGCTCTGCACGACCGCATACAATACTCTTTCGGTCCGCTCGTTCAGCATCCCCATGTCCATCACTCCTTGCCCATCTTTAGCACTCAAACAGCGAGAGTGCTAAAATAATTTAGCAGCTTGCGGGCCGCCCTGTCAAGAGCGAAAAGGAGAATTTGGGTAGGCCGGGTTTAAGGGAATCGCGTGTAAGGCGGAAGGCGGATCGGGGCATGCGAGCGGATTGGAGATTCCCCTAGAATCTCAATGCAGGGACTTTTCTGATTTATTCAGATTCGCTCGCTTTGCGCTCGCTATCCATTTTTTGCCGTCCATCCGGACATGGACGTCCGGATAGGCAAAAGCCTCGGAGGCAGCCATGGATGGCCGCCGGGAATGATGCGAGCCATGCTCTCATCCGCCTTCCGCCCCGGTCTATATTCGCCAAACTGAGACATTACCAGAATTTGGGCGTTGCGGGCGCGGGCTATTCGCCTTCGACCTTCACGCGCAGGCCCCAGTCCAGCTTGTCCTCCATGAGCTTCCGGTAGAATTTCGGGGTGATGAAGGACTGGGCGTGTATCTCGTCGTCGTAATACTTCGTTTCTATCTCGAACTTGCTCCTCACCTGGCGCGGGTCAAGCGAGGGCGAGCCCACGGCGAACGCCCACCAGTTGCCCGGATAGGTGGCTATGGTGGCTGTATAGAGATCGACTACAGGGAAGGAATTTTTGAGTATCTCCTGCACCTTCCGCACCGTGTCCCTGTGGTAGATCAGCGATTCCGAATGGCTGACGAAAAAGCCGTTTTCCCTGAGGCAGTTTTTCACCGACAGAAAGAAATCCTTCGTATAGAGGCTCCTGGCGAAGCCTATGATATCGGTGGAGTCCACGATTATCACGTCTATCTCGCCCCGCGGGGCCTTCTTCACGAACTCCGCCCCGTCCATGGCCCTTACCTCCACCCTGGGGTCGTCGATGCCGCACGCCACAGAGGGGAAGAACTTCCTGGAAACATCTATGACCTTCTCATCTATCTCTATGAAATAGACCTTCTGCACGCTCCTGTGCTTCAGGACCTCCCTCACCACTCCGCCGTCGCCCCCGCCTATCACTATTACATTTTTTGGATCGGGGTGGGCGTGCATCACGGGATGGGTGAGCATCTCGTGATAGAAAAACTCATCTGCCTCCGTTATCTGAACGATACCGTCCAGAAGCAGCATCCTGCCGAAATCCGGATTCTCTATAACGGCTATCTCCTGGAACCTGCTTCTCCCCTTGTAGAGGATCTTTTCCACTTCATAGCCGCACTCGACCGGCACAAAAGGCGCGCTTTCAACGAATTTTATCATCTTCCTTCACCTCCCCTATCAGATGAGCAGGGTCCTTGGTATCGAAAAGCCATTGAATTCCGATGCATAGGAAGTCGTATAGGCCCCGCAGGAGAGTATCAGGACGAGGGCCCCCACCTCCGGATCCCTGAGCATCACGTTATTGTCTACCACGTCGAAGCTGTCGCAGCTTGGCCCGGCGACAGTCCAGCTTTTCTTGCCGCCCGCCTTTCTGTCAGCCGCAGGCCGTCCGCCTTTTTCGGTCCCCACCCTGCTGTCCTCAACGATGTAGCTGTATTTTATCCCCCCCACGCTCTCCATCAGGCCGTTGAAGACGCCAACGTCAAGGTGAAGCCAGTTCTCGTCCCCCCGCCTCGATTTCCCTATGACCCGGCTTACAAAGACGCCCGCATCCCCAACCATCGCCCGGCCCGGCTCTATGAAGACCGAGGCGCCGGGGAAAAGCTCCCCGATGAGCCTGTCTATGTTTTTTTCTATCTCCTCTATTCCCACTACGCTCTTGGTGTATCTTACCGGATAACCGCCCCCGATATTGAGGACGCTGAAATTTATGCCGCTTTTGGCCGCCATGTCCCAGAGGACTTTCGCCTTGTAAAGGGCGTTGTTCCAGTTGTAGATGTTCGTGCACTGCGAGCCCACATGGAAGGTAATGCCGACGGGGTCGAGCCCTCTTGCCGCGGCATGGGTTATAAGGGAGATGCCCTCGTCTATCTCCACCCCGAATTTCCTGCTGAGGGGCCATTCGCTGCCCTCATTGGGGACGGAAAGCCTCAGGTAGATTTTCGCGCCGGGGACCATGCCCGCCAGTTTTTCCACTTCTTCCCTGGAATCATAGGCATAATATCTTATCCCGTAGCGGGCCGCGCGTTCGAGGAATTTGAACGTCTTTACGGGGTTGCTGGTGATTATCCTGTCCGCCCCCACGCCCACCCGGGCCAGAATCTCAAGCTCCCCCTCGCTTGCTATCTCGAAACTCAGCCCGAGCCCGGCCAGGAACCTGATGACCTCAATCCCCGGATTCGCCTTGACGGCGAAAAAGACCTTGGAGCCCCGAATGTTTTTGCCGATGACGGTGGCTTTCCTCTTCAACTGCTCGCCGTCTATAAGCAATACGGGTATTTCGACATCGTTGGCGTCCAGAAAGGAAAGGACGTTAAGAAGCGAGGACTTCGATATGATCTCCCTGTGAAACGGCTCTATCCTGAAAACCCTTGTCATGAAAACCCTGCCTTAACCCCCCTGAATTATACAAAAGATAAAACACCCCCTCCGCCCAAGTTTCATATTATACCGAATCCGCGGCAAATGCCGCCAGAGCAGGGTTTGCCGGGTAGTGCATCAGTTTGATTTGCGGGCCTTCAAAAAAACGAGACAATCCGTTTAACGAGTTCGGCCCTTGCCGTGCCGTCAAATACGGTCTCCGCATGGTTTATGGGGAAATTCAGGTGCTCCCGCCCGTATGGATACACGGAGCTTCCCGCCGAGACAAGGCCGTCGCCCAGCCCGCTTCTTATCTCCTCTGGCAGAACCCACCCCGGGACCACCTTTTCAAGGAGTTTTGGGAATCCGATGCCCATGAAACTGAAAAGCCGGGGGTCCGTACCCCCGATGGACACCGAAGGACATCTGGTTGCGGGGGGTTTCAGGCCGGCGAAAAAGGGGGAGTCCGGCAGAAGCTCCGCCACCGCGGGGCTTTCGATAAAGGCGATTATCCTCTTAACGGCCACGCCGACCCCGGATTTTTTCCCATCCCCGGACCCGGCGGTCCCGCCCGTCTGGATGGCCCCGCCGGTCTGGATGATCCTGACAAGCGCCGCAGCGGGTCTTGCTATTGCCGCCCATCTCGCAAGCGTCGTGCCCCCGTGCGGGCTCGCTATGCTCACAAAACCTTTTATAAGGGGGTCCCGGCGTTCGAGATATTTCCTTGCTATGAGGCCACCCCTGGAGTGGCCCACAAGGACGACGCCC
>JAKAGP010000275.1 GCA_021825785.1 Nitrospirota bacterium | reverse complement strand
CGATGAACGATAGAATCCAGTATAAGGAAAAAGAAAAGGCCATGCCTAGGGAGAACATGGCCAGTAAGAAGAGAGAAGAGCCTATTACTAGCAATAGTAGCCCCTCTCTCTCGGCACGTCAATGGGTTACCTCCGAGGATCTTCTTAGAGAAATCCTATCCTCCCTGAAAAAAGTCACTGGCCCCGATAAGCATGGGAATTACTGGGCCTTATGTCCCTTCCATGATGACCATAAACCAAGCCTGAGCATCCACCCAGCTAAGGGCTTTCGATGCTTTGGGTGTGACGAAAAGGGAAGTCTCAAGGAGCTGGCGAAAAAGATGGGTATATCATCTGAGACACCCAGTTCTGAAAGGCCCCCTATTACCTATAACTACCGCAATGAAAAGGGAGAGCTTGTTTATCAGGTTTGCAGGGTAGAGCCCAAAGGGTTTTATCAGAGGCGGCCTGACCCTGACCATGCAGGGCAATATATAAACAACATGAAAGGCATCGAGCGCATCCCTTATAGACTGCCTGAACTTCTGGCCAGCCCAAAAGATGAAATCGTCTTTATCGCCGAAGGGGAGAAGGATTGCGATAACCTTACAGGCGAAGGTCTGGTTGCTACTACCAACCCAGGAGGTGCGGGCAAGTGGCTGTCTTCCTTCAACAAGTATTTTGAGGGGCGTAGGGTCTGCATCCTGCCGGACAACGATAAGCCTGGGCGTGAGCATGCAGCAAAGGTCAAGGAGGAACTCAAGGACGTAGCTGCTGAAGTATGTATCCTGGAACTCCAGGGGCTGCCTGAAAAGGGGGAAGATGTCACAGACTGGATAAAGCAGAGGCATGAGGAAGGGGTTGAGGTAAAGAATGAACTTCTGCAACTCGCAAAGGATGCCTTCGATACACGGCAACAGGAAGAACTTGAGGTCTTAGCTCTATCATCCATTCAGCGGGAAGAAATCCGCTGGCTTTGGGAGCCATACATCCCAGTGGGTAAGCTCACGATTTTGGAAGGCGACCCTGGCATAGGTAAAACCTGGGTGGCGTTGGCAATATGCTCGAGTTTGACCCAGAAGGGACACCCTATCTTATACACAACGGTGGAGGATGGGCCAGGAGACACAATACGGCCCCGTGCGGAGGATATGGGGGCTGACTTAGAGCGCTTTTTCATTCCAACGGGTATTCGGGTTGGGCAGGAACTTCAGCCCTTCACTCTAGAAAACTTGGCCCTACTTGAGCAGGCCTTGACCAAATATCGACCTGCGCTGATTGTCCTAGACCCAATTCAGGGATTCCTAGGTGGGAAGGTTGATATCCATCGTGCAAACGAGGTTCGTGCCAAATTAGCGCCCTTGGCTCGGTTGGCTGAGACCCATGGAGTTAGCTTTCTATTAGTCAGACATCTGACCAAAGCCGTTGCTGAGCGGGCGATTTACCGAGGGATGGGAAGCATCGATTTCACTGCGGCAGCCAGGAGCGTCCTCATGGTTGGGAAAACCCAGCAAGGTGAGAGAGCGCTTGTCCAGATAAAGAACAACATTGAGGAGTTTGGCCCGAGTCTTGGGTTTGAGATAGCCAATGGACGTTTCCATTGGAAGGGCGAGGTTGAAATTACAGCACAAGACCTACTGCAACCTGAAGCCGAGCTGGAGGGAAAAGGTAAGCTTGATGAGACCGTGGCATGGTTGCGAGAAACTCTTTCGAGTGGCCCTGTCGAGAAGAAGGAACTTGTGAAGCAGGCACGGGCGCAAGGCCTTATTGGGGAATCGGATATTCTGTTGCGGCGTGCGAAGGATAAATTAGGTGTCAAAGCCAAACCGCAAAAGTACTCGCAAGGTAAGCAGCTTATTACAGGCTGGTGGTGGATGTTACCCGAACACCATCCAGTTGCTCACCTAGCTCATCCTCTAAATTCCCACAATGAGCATCTGGAACAATTGGCTGAAAACCCGCACCAGCATTACATGTCTTCCACATGCTCAAATGAAGACATGATGAGCAACTGGAAAGAACCTAGCAATGACAAGGGTTTTGGGGCATCCGTTCCAGTTGCTCAAATAGGGAGCTTAGAGAGTAAGCAACTTGATGAGCAAGTAGAAGATAACCCTCTGGGATATACTATAGACCCTGACGAGAGTGATACGGATGACGAGCCCTTCTAGTAAGCCTATGAGTCCAGAGCGTATCTTAACTAAACTCCGGCAGGATGGCATAGAGGTTTCCCTGCTCAAGAACGGGGAGGGCGTAGAGTTAAAGGGTAATCCAAAGATTGTTTCTTCCTGGCGAAAGACTGTACGGACCCATGGGCTTGCACTGGCAATGCAGCTTGTCAGAGAACAACTTAAAGAGCAAACCGGCAAGGGAGAGTCTGTTTCCGATAAGATTCTTTCTTGCCGATAACTTAACTTACGGAGATATGAAGATGAAAAAAACTAGAGCCAAAGGCAATAAGGACTATACGGCATACCTGGCCGGCAAGAGGTTGACACTGGCGCAGTCTATCAAGGCCAAGTGTTATGAGTGTATGGGATGTTACCAGGATGGAGTCGTGGACTGCGAGATATCCTCGTGTCCCCTCTATCCCTTTAATCCCTACAGCAAGGCATACAAGGGAATAAGGCAGGTAAAGCGGGCCGTTTTATCTTCTGCAGGTCCCTCTGCAGTGCGTCTGGGGGATTGAAGGTAAGAGGCACGTAGGGTAAATGTCTTTTTGATGTCAATGCCTGCAAGTGGCCTCTACAGTGAGGTACAGACAAAAAAAGGTAAAAGGGTTTTGGCTTATTGGCAAATTTAATTGAAGACAGGGCAAGTGACCCTGGGAGGAGGTTTTATGAAGACTAAATATGTAATCGGAACAATCATTCTACTGTGCATCATTGGTACTGCTGATGTTACTAATGCAGATTCCAACAAGCGGCCTGATGGGTTAAATGAAGTGGGGCGATATCAATTGGTTGTTAATCCCCATCAGACGACAGGTGCTTATCTGCTTGACACGAAGACTGGGCGCATATGGCGTGAAACTCAGGCCAGTGACAGTGACATGGGAGGAGCTGTAGCTTGGATATACCAGGACCGTATTGATAACGTGGCTGAGTTTAGTCAATGGATAAAAGCGGTAGAAGAAGCTAACAAAAAACACGAGGAGAAAAAATAAAAAACTCAGGATGGACTCCAAAGGCTCGTAAAACAGGCCGTTCTATCCTCTGCAGGCGGCCCTGCATTGGCCTACAGGAACTAAGAGTAAGGGGCACATAAGGGTATTAATCTCAATTCCTGTGGGGGCCTCTGGGAAGCCTCTACACGGATTAAAGAGCAGGACGGCAAAAGAGATTTCCTATTGCAGCTTGCTGTAACTGCGAAGTATTGCAGCTTGCTCTAACTATCTTATTTTATTGAAGATATAACTAAATATTCGATTTTATTGAAGCTTTGTTATGTCTATACTCTAAGCATCTTATTTAATTGAAAGAATATTGCTATCTGTCTCTCCCACAACCCTTCTCTCTCCTTACCCTCTCATTAAGCAGCACCCTCTAATTATTTGATAGAGAACAAAATTAAAGATTTTTCCTTACATGCAGCAGGCTGAAATTTCCTTGGGGGGGGGCAGGGTAAGTGGGGGTGAGAACCATATTGTTCATTCGTCCAAACGATTGAGTTGTACAGTTTTTTCAATGTGCTGGCCTTGACGGACAATAGATACAGTGATGATTTCTCCGGCGTGTTCATGTATAAAAATTTTTAT
>JAKAGP010000274.1 GCA_021825785.1 Nitrospirota bacterium | reverse complement strand
AATATAGCCAAAAACTATGTGGGTAGGGGGTTGCCGCTGCTGGATCTCATCCAGGAAGGCAATATCGGCCTTATGAAAGCCGTGGATAAATTTAAATACGAGAAGGGTTTTAAATTTTCCACATACGCCACATGGTGGATACGCCAGGCGATAACCAGGGCGCTTATAGACCAGACAAAGACCATCAGGGTGCCTGTGCACATGATGGAGTTTTATAACAGGGTTACGAAGGCATCCAGGGAGCTTACGCACCAGTTGGGCCGGGAGCCAAGCAATGAGGAGCTTGCCCAAAAGCTGCAGGTGCCGGTAAGAAAAGTCGATGAGGTGTTCAGGGCGATCCAGGACCCTATAGCGCTCCAGACCCCCATCGGTGATGAGGATACGGAACTGGAGGATTTTATAGGCGATAAAAACAGCCCGTCGCCTTATTCCGATGCGGAAAAGTCCGAGATATCGGAGCAGATACAGAGCGTGCTTAAGACCCTTACGCCCAAAGAGGAAAAGGTCATCAGGATGCGCTTTGGTATCGGTACGGACCGTGACCATACGCTGGAGGAAGTCGGCAGATATCTCTCGATAACCAGGGAGAGAGTGCGCCAGATAGAGGCAAAGGCACTCAGAAAATTAAAGCATCCAAGCAGGCTCCGGGCGCTTAAGAGCCTGGGCTGAGAAAAAAGAAAAAATATAAAAGGGGAATCTGCACAGATTCCCCTTTTCTTATTGAACAAATTTATTTTTTATTCAAGACCCGTAAAGTGATCCCCCGGACTTACCGCTGACTTGCTCTCTTTTATCGTGGCCGTGGCGAAATCGGGCTGGACCGTAACTATCTGGATTATGGCGTTGGTGTCCGGGCCGGTCTTTGTCTGAAGCAGGTCTCCGGCCTCAAGCCCCTGTGCTTTTCCCTTGTCCAGGTAAATAATATCCATTCCAGAGCCCAGAAGCCTCCGTTTCTCCAGTGCCAGCACATGGCCTTCCACCGCTGGTTTTCTCTGGGTGTCCCATAGCGGCTGTTCCGGTTTCACATATTTGATAAGTATGTCCCCGTGCCCCACCCTTTCATAGGTGCGGGTTATGGTAGCGCGGACAAGCCCGGCGTTTTCTCCGTTCACAACAGCTATGCCGTGAGGCTCTATAAGATATCCGGCGAATTTTCCTGTCAGGGGATTATCAATTTTCAAGACTCCGGCAACTATGAATTTATCCCCAACGGCTGGCGGCGCGCTCAGATTGATGTAAACATCATCTCCCGTTGCTATCAGCGCCCTCTCGCCAACCGGCCCCCTGACATCACCTACAGAGGGCACCTTTTTTGTCATGAATCCGCTTGAGATCATTTCTTCTTTAGAGAAAAGGTAACTTTCCTTGATGGGCGTTATGATCTCTTCCCCTGGCGCCGCTTTGCGCAGCGCCGATTTTTTTTCTATTTTTCCTTTTTCAGGAACAAGGGCGGCAGGCGCGGGTGTTACGGCCGTTACGGGCCCTTCGGAGGCGGACGGAACCAGTGCCGGTATATTTATCCTTTGCCCTGGATATATCCTGTCCGGGTTTTTTATCCCGGCATTTTCTTTCCAGATCAGGGGCCACTGGAAGTGATCGTTAAGCTTGCTGCCGGAGATGCCCCAGAGAGTGTCCCCCTTCTTTATACTGTATTGGGTCTTTGCTGTTTTTTCGGCCTTGGCCGGTTGCGCAGCAACGCCGAACACAAGCGCCGCAGCAACAAAAACAAACGTCGCCGCCAGTGCGGAGATTTTCACTCTTTGCGCTCTTCTTTTTTTGTATCTATGGATTGTCATAGGAAGGGCTCCTTCTGTCTGTCATTAAAAAGGGTCTTAATATTTTTGTCCCTTATTATTTCCATCGCAGACAGAAGTAAAATATCCCTTTAAAGGCGGGAATGTCAAGGATTTTGCTTACTTATTCTTGTCCTGCCGTTCGGAGTGCGCAGGGCCTTGGCCATTATTTCGCGCATGATTTCCTTAAGGCCCTCATCCTGCACCGCGCAGACGCACTGCTCTATCTGCTTAAGCTCATCGGCGGATAGCATAGGGGATGCGGCCTTGACGGACGCCTGCCCCGCCACGTTTTTCCTGCGCGTTCCCGGCTTGAATTTGAGCTCCCCTATGCCAAGCGGCTTTACTCTTTTAAGTATCTCCCCGCTGTAGAATCTGGCCTGTTCAAGCCAGAGCGGTGAATCGACAGATATGTGGAGCATGGCACCAGAGACAAAACCGGGCTCAAGGTGTTCTGATAGGGGAGCGCCGACAAGCTCCCCCCATCTGGCCTTTATACCGTGAAGCCTGGCCGCGTCCTCAAGCCCCAGTTTTCTGACGAGGCCGGAAAGGCCCGTGCCGATCCTTTTCACTTGCAGTTTACTGATAGTTGCCGGAACGGAGACAACGGGTGCAGATCGAAACGGTTTTCACCGTTCCTGAAACGCTGATTTTCTTGCGGCGGATATTGGGCTTTATCGCCCGTTGCAGCGGGTTGTTGGCATGTCTTACATGATTGCCCGTGCACTTTGCTTTACCGCATATATCGCAGCTGGCCATCCAGTGACCCTCCTTTGGGAAATTTGATAAAAATCCAGCTTTTATGATAGCATTACTAATACACCCGTTACAAGGTCAAAATGGGCAGCGCGCGTACCGAGGGTAAAGCGAGCGGATAAAGGAAAAAATAAAATTTCCTTACATTCGATGCCCGAAGGGGCATAAAATGGATGGCAAGCGTATCCCGGAGGGTAGGCGGGCGACTAGGGTGATCGAATCCTTACATTCGATTTCCGCAGGAAATAAAATAAATAAAAAGAGAAGAAATGACAAAGAAAACCGATTCCAAAAAAGCGAGAATTCATGAGCTGGCCAAGGAGCTCGGGCTTAAAAATTCCAAGCCCATCATTGACGTGCTCGATAGCGTGGGCCTTAGCGGAAAGACCGCTTCATCGAGCATTGACGAATTTTGGGCCGTCAAGGTCAGGGCAGCTTTAAAAGAGATGAAAGAGGAAGAACTGGCCGCGGAGGAAGCCGAGGCGGCTGAAATTTCTGGTGTTGAAGAGGGCCAGGTTGTCCAGGAGGTTCCATCCGCCGGGGAGCCCCCGGTTGAAGTGGAGGCTGTTTCGGAAAAAGCCCCTGAAGAGGCGGCACAGGTAACCCCGGACGGAAAAGCGGCACAGGCGGCAACTCAGGCCCCGGAAGAGGAAGTTGAACTCAAGGTGCCTGACAGGTTCAAAAAGGACCTGGAAGCGGAGCGCATGGAAAAATTCAAGGCGAAACCAGGCATGCAAAGGGCGTTTCAGGCCATCAGAAAAGTGGAGCCCAGGAAGTTCGCCGACCAGCGTACAATGGCGAAAAAACCGGGGGGCAGGGGCCCCGCGCCGGCTCAAAGATTCGGGGCAAAAAGCGATAAGCCGCAACAGCCTCAGCAGCAGGTCACCGCGCCCAGGAAAAAGCACCTCAGGCTCACAGAAGGCGCTACCGTAAAGGAATTTGCGGAGCTCATAGGCGTCAAGGTACCAGAGATAATAAAGAAATTCATGGAGCTTGGCTATATGCCCACCATCAACCAGCCGGTGGATGTGGATGCCGCCATGCTGTTAGCCGATTCCATGGGTGTGAAGCTTGAGATAGCGACCGCCGAGGAGGAAATTGCCACCCCGGAGGAGCAAGCCGTGCATGAGGAGGTATCTTCCAACCACACCGCCAGGCCGCCTGTGGTCACCATAATGGGACACGTGAGATCGGAA
>JAKAGP010000273.1 GCA_021825785.1 Nitrospirota bacterium | reverse complement strand
TCCAAGCTTCCGCTTATGGGAAAAGGCTTTACAAGAGTCGTATGGCCGCTCCGGCAAACAGAGAACTGCTCCCAATCGGTCTTGGCTTCAAGAAAGCGGTCTACGGAGTCCAGAAAGTTGTTGCAGTGGAACTGTATGTGGAAACCCACGAGGTCCGCCCCCAGCATACCCATAAGTATCTCCTGCTGCCATGGACAGATGCCGAAGGCCTCCGGGTTAGGCCACGGAATGTGCCAGAAGAGCGCCACCCTGGCGTCCGGACGTTTTTCCTTGATAAGCAGAGGCAGGAGCGCCAGATGATAATCCTGGATCAGCACCAGGGGGTTCTCCTCATCGGCGATCTCATTCAGCAGGGCCTCCGCGAATTTCGCGTTTACCTCCTGGTAATGAACCCAATCCTCCAAGCGGAACACCGGACGTGTATGGGTAATGTGGCAGAGCGGCCATATGCCCTCGTTTGAGAACCCGTAATAATATCCTTTTTCCTCTTCCTTTGAAAGCCATATCCGCATCAGCGTGTAGGCCGGCTCTTCCGGGGGGACGCGCACTTTGCCAGCGGCATCAACCGTTTCCCGGTCGGCATCTCCGCCTCCGTGGGCCAGCCAGAGGCCGTCACTTATCCGCATCACAGGGTCGAGGGCGGTGACTAATCCCCCGGCGGGGACTATACACTTCATCCCATGACCATCTTTTGTGTGCATATAGGGCTCCCGGTTGGAGACGAGAAACAGCTTTTTCCCGTCAAGCTCGGCGCGCATGTGCTCCTTCAGCCGGTGAGCTGTCCACAGCGATGCGCCTTTGAAGCGCAGTTTCGCCTCTTCCTCCGCCTTGGCTCGGGCCGTGGTAAGGCTTTTTGCCATATGGGTGGCTTCGTTGATGAGAGAGGCAAGTATATCCCCCCTGGGAGACTGGACCATCTGACCGGAAGAAAACTTGTACTTGCCGGTCCTGACCTCCCTCATCCACTGGGCCATTCTGGCGATAGGGCCGGTGATGCTCCATCTCACGACGACCAGCGTTATGAGGACGATGAGAACGGTATATGCGAGGAACCGGAGGAGGTTGGACTTCCATATCTCTATCAGCCTCAGATTTATATAGGAGGCATCATTGAAAAGGGCTATCGCCCCGTTGATCTTCCCCTTTGCCTTAAGCGGCAACACATAGATATAAGTATCTTTCCCGTTTAGGTCCATGAGCTTGCTTGAGGGGCTGTTGTCCAGCATGGTTTTTACCGCTCTCGTGAACGGCTGGGGTATATCCGGCTTAAGCTCCGGGGTCACGGTTATGATATTGCCGTCCGTGTCGAATACGGCGACGCCTTCGAGCCTCTTCCGGTTGCCGAACCTTACAACAAGACCCTTAAGCCTTTCGGAAAGCCCCTGGTTCACAAGGTAAGCAACCGATTCACGCAGGCTATCGGCCAGGATGGCGGTCCTGCGTTCCAGGTCATCGGCCATGCGGCTTTTCTCTTTGTCCACCTGGTACAGCGAAAAGGCCGCGGTGACCGCTGCCACAACAAGCACCAGGGATACGATCAGCCGGGCGGTGATTTTCACAGTGTATCTCCTTCCTCTACCTCGCTTCTCAACTCATCCTCGACAAACCCGATGATATGGGCCCTTACGCCTTCCCTACTAAGCATGAAGGGGTCAATGGACTTAATTTTGCCCGCCAGTTTTTTCTTCTTCAGGGTATCAAGCATCCATGTCGAGAAGTCATCTACTGCGTGGCGGGCCCTTGCCTCGTAGAAATGATAGTAAATGGCCCCACCCTCCAGGGACTTCATTGCCATAAGGAATTCAGCAAGGTTGTTGGCTCTCATTCCAGCCGGGAAAATGACCGTAAAGCCTTCGTTAAAGAAAAACTCGTTTCCGGCGATTGCGTCCCTTGGTTCGGCGAACCTCTCCATATGGCCGTCTATCACATCCAGCAACTGCCTCCTCAGACTTTCAATGTCTTTAAACTCGTAGGGATCGATGATCGACAGGTGCTCAGAAAGCGCCCTCGCTTCGAGGCTTTCACCTGCCCAGTGCGCGAAATCGTTCGTATACTCCAGTATATGGCCTTTCAGGAAATACTGATAGGTATGGTGATAGATCGAATCCTGACTTATCACGGCGATAATTCCTCTCAACTCTTTCAGGTTTTTTGCCTTCATGCCGGTTGCCCTTGGAATTGTGATGCACTGATTGAATATAAACGGCCTTGTTTCCTGTATCATTTGCGCCTCCAATATGCATTTTTGCATTCATTCATTTATAAAATGCTGGTATTTAGTCTTTTCTTTACCGGTTCAAACAGGAAATTAAACCCGTACTGCATCAGGCCGAAGAAGTGCCAGCATCGATAAAAGAAGAATTAAATTGTCGTCAGCAGCCCTTAAAAACTGGAAAAGAACCCCTGCTGATGCAGCTTAACAGGAAACATGCAGAGGATGCGGAGAATGGCCGGAATGAAGGAGATGAAATCCATGGACCGCTTTTGGCACGTCCAGAAAAGTGAGAAACGGAGAAACCGTAAACCGCGCAGGCGCATGCCCCCATGGCGTCAGGCCTTCCGGCATCGGAACATTTACCGAATGTGAATTTTTTCTAGATTGAATGGCTATTTTGCTTTTCTGTAAAAGATAAAAGGTAAAGGATGGAGCGCCTTCGTTAGGGTCTGGTTGCTGGGTAGAGAATTGCGAAACAAACACGTCCAGCAGGAAGAGACGGATGTTCTTTAACGAAATGCCCGCAGGCCTCGCCCATAAGCCGCGTTTATTATTTTGGATAACACTGGCAGACAGAGGCGAGACGGTATAAAAGAGGAAACAAAGCAGAAAAGCTGTACCTATAACACGTTTTGAACCAGCGCTATGAAACATCGTGCTATTTTAGCACGCGAATCGTGCCCATTACAAACTGCCCCGTGTTGAGTCAATTCGATGCCTTGAAATGCCGCGGCAACAATGCCTATACTAAAATAACGCGATGAAATCCGGAAAAGGCATATAATTGGGTCCCTCTTTGTCTCTTTGTGGTTTACCCAGTATTATGACGCGAAGAATCCGCATTATGGCGAAAATGCCTGAAAGTGAAATCATCGTGGCCAGGCTCAAGGAGGCAGTTTGATGTTATTTAACAAGATAATAGGTTGGTTCTCCAGCGACATAGCGATAGACCTCGGCACGGCCAACACCCTTGTTTATATGAAGGGAAAGGGCATAGTGTGCAACGAACCCTCCGTGGTTGTGGTGAGAAAAGACACCAGGAAAGTGGTAGCTGTCGGCGCGGAGGCCAAGCGGATGCTCGGAAGGACCCCCGCCAACATACACGCTTTAAGACCGATGAAGGAAGGCGTAATTGCCGATTTTGACGCTACGGAAGAAATGTTCAAGTACTTCATAGCGAAGGCCAACAACGGGCGCAGCATCGTCTCCCCGAGGGTGATAATAGGGGTACCCTCCGGCATCACCCAGGTGGAACAGAGGGCGGTGAAGGACGCGGCCCATGCAACGGGAGCCCGGGAAGTCTACCTTGTAGAGGAGCCGATGGCCGCGGCGCTTGGCGTGGGCCTTCCTGTAGGCGAGCCGTACGGCAACATGATCGTGGACGTAGGCGGGGGAACGACTGATGTAGCGATCATCTCCCTGGACGGCATCGTGATAAGCAAGTCGGCCCGGGTAGGCGGCGACAAGATGGACGAGGCCATCATGGCCTACATAAAGCGCAGGTACAACCTCATGATAGGGGACCGCACGTCGGAG
>JAKAGP010000272.1 GCA_021825785.1 Nitrospirota bacterium | reverse complement strand
GAAGACATCAGGCGGTTCCTGGAGGAAAATATAAGGGTTTTTAACGGCACGAAGGCGGACCGGCGCAGTTTCGATCTCCTTGACGGGCTTATTTCGGGACAGCCCTACAGGCTCTCATTCTGGATGGTCGCCACCGATGAGATAAATTATCGCAGGTTCTTTGACATAAACGAACTGGCGGCGGTCAGGGTGGAGCAGCCGGAGGTGTTCAACGAGAGCCACCGGCTCGTCCTGGAGCTTATAAGGCAGGGCAAGGTGAACGGCCTGAGGGTGGACCACCTGGACGGCCTCTACAACCCCGCGGAATACCTCAGGACCCTGCAGGAAAAGGCATTCCTCGCCCGCATCCCGGAGGATACCACGGAGGCCGAAAGGCAGGCCCTGGCCCAGACCGTTGAAAAGGAGCTTATGAAGACCCCCCCGGCCATCCCGTTTTATATAGTTGGGGAAAAGATACTTCAAAAGGGGGAGCGGATACCGGAGGACTGGCCCATATTCGGCACTACCGGCTACTCTTTCATGAATTCCCTGAACGGGCTTTTCGTAAGGGAAGACAACGCGAAACTCATGGACGACATATATTCCCGTTTTACGGGGCAGAAGGTAAATTTTGCCGGGCTCCAATACCAGGCCAAAAAACTCATACTGGAGTCTTCCATGTCCGGGGAAGTAAACATCCTGGGCCACAGGCTCCACATGCTGGCTCAGAAATCGAGGCTCACAAGGGATTTCACCTTCATGTCTCTCACAAAGGCCCTTTCGGAGGTGATAGCCTGCTTCCCGGTTTACAGGACCTACATAAGCTCCTCCGGGGTGACGGACAGGGACAGGCGTTACATAGAGCAGGCGGTAAGCAAGGCCCGGAGACTGAACCCGAGCGTGAGCAGCCAGATATTCAATTTCATAAGGCAGGTGCTTGCGCTTGAATACGCCGAGGAGCTTTCGCCCGACGAGAAGGCGGGGTGGTTTGATTTCGCAATGAGGTTCCAGCAGCAGACGGGGCCGGTAATGGCGAAGGGGATCGAGGACACGGCCTTTTACGTGTATAACAGGCTGCTTTCGCTGAACGAGGTGGGGGGCGCGCCGGACCGCTTCGGAACGCCGATTGAAACCTTCCACGGTCAGAACATCGAGAGGAACAAGTACTGGCCTTTCTCGCTGACCGCCACATCCACCCACGATTCCAAGAGGAGCGAGGACGTGCGCGCGCGGATAAACGTGCTTACCGAGATGCCCCGCGCCTGGCGGGACGCGACCGGCAGATGGAAAAGGGCGAACAGGAGGAAAAGGCCGATCGTTGAAGGCAAACCCGTCCCCGACAGCAACGATGAGTACCATCTCTACCAGATCATGATTGGCGTCTGGCCGCCAGGTCCCCCGGATAAGGAGGAGCTGGCCGGACTGCGGCAGCGGATAGGGGATTACATGCTGAAGGCCATACGCGAGGCCAATGTCAACTCGAGCTGGATAAGCCCGAACAAGGAATATGAGGACGCGCTGAAGACCTTCATAGAGCTTATCCTGAATAAAGACGAGGGCCAGGGGAACAGCTTTTTGAGCGAGTTCGACGCCTTTGCGAGGACGGTCGCCTGGTACGGCATGCTGAACGGCCTCAGCCAGGTGCTCTTGAAGGCGGCAAGCCCCGGGGTGCCCGATTTCTACCAGGGCACGGAATTCTGGACGCTTTCGCTCGTGGACCCTGATAACCGCCGCGAGGTTGACTACGAGGCAAGGGCCAGGGCGCTAAAAGGGCTCAAGGCGATGGAGGGCTCCATTGGGAAGGTTTCACTTTGCCGGGAGCTGCTGGGCAGCATGCAGGATTCCAGGGTAAAACTCTATGCCACCTGGAAGGCGCTTAATTTCAGGAAGGCCTTCAGGGACATTTTTTCAGGCGGCGAGTACGTCCCGCTTGAGTCCGAGGGGCAGATGAGACAGCACCTGTGCGCCTTCTTGAGGAGAAACGGACACAGCGTGCTGGCCTGCGCCCCAAGGTTTTTTGTCGGTCTCGGAGCGCCGGGCGCCGCCCCGACCGGCGAGGCCGCCTGGAGGGGCACATGCGTGGTCCTGCCGGCCCCGATGAGGTTCAAGGATGTCTTTACCGGCAACATAGTGGTTTCACACGAGAGCAACGGCAGGCACCTGATGCCGGCAAAAGAGATATTCAGCGATTTCCCCCTGTTTCTCGCCAGCGAGGAAGGATGAATAATTCTTCATCTGTGGGATAATATAGACCCGGAATGGAAGAATCGCTGGTCCATGAGCTTGCCCGGCTGGCGGGCATTGTGCCCTATTATTTCGATATATGGGGCAACCGCCACGATGTTTCGGTTGAGACCAAGAGGGCCCTCCTGAAGGCCATGGGCTTTCGGGGGGGCTGCGAGGCTGATTTAAGACGGGAGATCGAAAAAAGACTTTTGCCTCCCGTGATCGAGCCCTCGATCGTCGCGCGGGAGCGGACCCCGGTAAATATATCCGTCTTACTGCCCTGCACGGATGAGGCCGATTTCTGCCTCGCCCTCGAAGACGAAAAAAAGAAGGTGGAAAAGTTTTCCTTCCGGTTGCCCCCCGCGGAGGTGCTGGAGACGCCACGGGGGAAATACGGCAAATACGTCATCCCGCTGAGTCCGCTTAAAGCGGGCTATTACGATCTTTTAGCCTCCGCAGGCTGCCGCGGCGTGAAAACGGACGCGCGGTCCTTCCTCATAGTCTCCCCCGGCAGGTGCTTTCTACCGGATGGATACGGCAGGACCTGGGGGATGACGCTTGCCCTGCAAGAGATCGTTTCCAACGGCAACTGGGGCATCGGGGATTTCAAGGACCTGGGTGCGCTTATCGACTGGATTGCCGGGCTTGGCGGGGATTTCGTGGGCATGCTGCCTCTTCACGACATACCGCTGCCCGGCGGGATAAGCCCATATTCGCCCATAAGCAGGCTTTACCGGAACTTCCTGCTTCTGGACCTGGAAGGGGTGCCGGAGTTCGCTTCGGTCAAAAAGGCCGCCCCCAGGCGGGAGATAGAAGTGCACAGGCGTGGAAAATACGTGCATTATCCGGGAATTTACGCCCTGAAGCTTCGCATTCTCGGGAAGATGTTTCAGGTGTTTTACAGGAGGCATTATCTCCCGCGCACCGAAAGGGGCCGGTCCTTTCTGGCATTCAAAAAACGGGAGGGGCGGGACCTGCTTGACTACGCCACCTTTATGGCTTTAAGCGGTGTTTTCGGGTGGGACTGGAGGAACTGGCCCCCCGAGTTCAGAGACCCGCGCGCTGCGGCGGTCCGGAAATTCAGGAGGAAGGAGCGCGAAAAGGTCCTCTTCCATGTATATATCCAGTGGCTCATCGACGGCCAGTTGGACGCGCTTGCGGGCCGCGCCGCCGCGAAAGGGATGCGGGCCGGGCTTTACTTTGACCTTGCCGTGGGCGTTGTGGGCGGAGGGGCGGATGAATGGGGTTTCAAGGATTCATTTGCGGGCGGGGCGGCCGCGGGCGCCCCGCCCGATGAATTCAGCAGGGGTGGGCAGAACTGGGGCTTTTCTCCCTTCCTGCCGGAAAACATGCGTGAAAACGGGTTCCGGATTTTCATTAAGACTATCCGCAAAAACCTGAAACACGCGGGCATGCTGAGGATCGACCATGCCCTCGGCCTCTTCCGGCTGTTCTGGATACCGGAGGGCATGAAGCCGCAGCAAGGCGCATATGTGAAATACCCTTCGGAGGAACTTCTGGCCATCCTGGAAATCGAAAGCACAAGGGC
>JAKAGP010000271.1 GCA_021825785.1 Nitrospirota bacterium | reverse complement strand
TGATCGCTTGCTCAAGAAGCTTCGAAGTTTCCTCTATGAGCGCAGGGTTGCCTTTGTCATATGCCTCCGCAAGTGAATAATAGACTTCCAGGGGGAATTTGGAGTCTATGGGCAGATACACTATGCTTCTTTCCTGGTCTCTGCCCGGGAGCCTTATCGCAAATTCCACGTTCTCCCTCGATCCCTTCCTGACAGCCACGTTCTTTTCATACTGCTCAGGCGAGAGGATCTGTTCCAGGATGTTCCCAAGCTGTATCTCGCCATGGATGCCGCGGGTCTTCACGTTGGAGAGCATCTTTTTCAGATCCCCCACGCCCACGGCCAGGTTCTGCATGTCGCCAAGCCCCTTGTGCACCTGTTCCAGGCGTTCGCTCACCAGCCTGAAGGACTCGCCAAGCCTCTGTTCAAGCGTCTTGTGGAGCTTCTCGTCCACGGTCTCGCGCATCTTTTCAAGCTTCATGCTTGTGTCTTCCTGAATGGATTTTAGCCTGGCCTCGACGGCCTCCCGGACCCCTTCCAGTTTTTTCTCTACGGTTTGAATGAGCTCCGTGTGCCTGCCGGTCATCTTTTCAAGCTGCTCGATGTTGGACCTTGTGAGGTTCACAAGCTGTCCGGAAAAGGCGTCAAGCTGGTTTTTTTGAAGCTGGGCTATCTCGGCCATCCTGGCGGACACGGAGTCACCAAAGCCGCGCAGCCCATTGCCCAGTTCCTCCCTGGCCTCCTTCGCGTTCGTCCGCGACTCTTCCCTTATCCGGACCAGGTCGTCTTTCAAACCCTTTTCCAGGTAGGAGATCTGGCTTTTAAGCTCTTCGTTCCGGCCGTCACGCTCCCTGCCGCCCGCCCTCAGGGACAGCCAGATGTTGACGAGCAAAAGGGCGGTTATCAATATGAGAAGCAGGGTGGCCAAGATGTGAAATTTTAGCAATAACGCCCTTTTTTAAGCAAATTACAAAACAATTTAGTAGTGTACCAGTTTAAGTGAAAGCGAAAGCCGTCTCGTCCGGCGGTATTTATCAACTGAGGTTCCAACGATTTTCCTGTCTTTATATCTTCTATAATTATGGAATGAGGCGGTTTGGCGTGCATGTATCTATAGCGGGTGGTTTCCCAAAGGCGCTGGAGCGTGCCCATGCCCTGGGCTGCACCACCTTTCAGATATTCTCCCACAGCCCCAGGAGTTGGCAGCTCTCCGGCATCCCGGAGGAAGAGGCCCTCAAGTTCAGGTCGGAAAGGGAAAAGCTGGGGCTGGACCCTGTGTTCATCCACGCCTGTTATCTGCTGAACTTATCCAGCGAAAATACGGATCTCAGGGAAAAGTCCGTCTGGATGCTGGAAGAGGAGATGAAGAGGGCCGATATCATAGGGGCCGATTATGTGATCGTCCATTCCGGCCGCGCGGCAACGGACGGCGAAGACGACAGCGGGGCAAATATACTTTTCATGGAAGCGGTAAAAAGCGTTCTGGGCACGGGAGCGAAAAACAAAAAAGAAAACAAGAAAAAGAAAAAGTTCAGGGCCGGGCTGCTGCTTGAAAATACGGCCGCGGCGCCGGCTCCAAACCATCCTCCCGAATCCATAAAGATGCTCGCGCGGATGGCCCTTGAGACCGGGGCCGCGGGCATCTGCTTTGATACCTGCCACGGGTTTGCCTCGGGCTACGATATCACGGCAAGCGATGGGATGCAGTTCCTTGCCCGGCAGACGCAGGGCGTAGAGGTGCGGCTTATCCATATGAACGACTCCAGGGGGCGGCTGGGCTCAGGCCTGGACAGGCACGAGCACCTGGGGAAAGGCGGCATAGGCCTTGACGGGCTCAGGAATTTCCTGGGCTTCGGCCCTCCCTTCAGGGACGTCCCGCTCATAATGGAGACCCCCAAGAAAAAAGAAGAAGATGACCCCATGAACATGCGGACCGCAAGAGAGCTCCTCAGCGGTAAAAAGACCCACTCCGAAACATAGTTTCAAGTTCATCAACGATCGTTCACTTTAAGGAATCGTTTCTTTTTAGGCACCTTATGTTCAAAAAAATGATTTTCTTGTTGACATTTGGGGAAAAATATCTTTATATAAAACCAGATGTTAAAAAAGCTTTTTTCATCGGCTATAAGGGCAGAGGTCCTCTCGCTGCTGTTGAACAGCCCGGAGGACAAGTTTTATATGAGGGAAATATCGAGGCTCCTAGATAAAAACCCCTCGGCGGTCAAAAGAGAGTTGGACAGCCTCGAGAAGATCGGGGTTGTCAGGAGTGAGAAAGTCGCCAATCTGAAATACTTCCAGGCGGACGCAACCTCTCCCCTTTATTCTGAGCTTAAAAATCTGATAACGAAATCCCTTGGGCTTGCCGGCAGCCTTAAGGCCCTGCTGAGGGGCGGCGCCGTGTGCGCTTTCATCTACGGGCCGTACGCGGAGGGACGGGACGTTAAGACCGTAAACCTCCTTGTCGTTGCGGCGGGCGAGATCGACGAAAAGGCCATCAGGGAAACCGCCAGGCATTTCGGATGCAGGGTGGTGCTCACTCGCATGAGCGAACAGGAGTACCGCCAGAGGAAAAAAGCGCGAGACGGCGCCCTTCAGAAAATACTTTCTGACAGGAGGATTCCTCTTTTGGGGAGAGCTTAACCGCTGCTCCGGCCGGCCCGAGGAGGGGGGCTGGGGCAAAAAAGAAAGGAGGTGAAACACATGGCGACAGCGAAGAAACCGGCAGCAAAGGCAGCAGCGGCCCCGAAGAAGGCGGCGGCTCCGAAAAAGGCAGCAGCCAAGACCACGGTGACCAAGAAGGCAGCCGCTCCGAAAAAGGCAGCGGCCCCGAAAAAGGCAGCAGCCAAGGCCACAGTGACCAAGAAGGCAGCCGCTCCGAAGAAGGCAGCGGCCCCGAAAAAGGCAGCGGCCAAACCGGCAGCGAAGACAGCAGCAAAACCGGCAGCAAAAAAGGCAGCAGCGAAGAAGAAATAAGAAAAGTTTTTGATTTGAGGAAAAAAGCTGAGCTGGGAAGATTTTTAAGCGGTCTTAAATTAAAACTCTTCCCAGCTTCTTTTATTTAAAAGAGTTAACCCGGGGCAAAACAGAAACTCAGGCGTATCTGAGGCTGGTTAAATCCTGATCCACGTCGTAGGCTATCTGCCAGCAATCGGTGGCGGCAAGCAATGCCTTGGCGAATTTAAGGTTGCTCGTGTGGCCGGTCCTGCTGGCCTTCATATGCCCCTGTACCGGGAAACCCATCAGGGACATGTCCCCGATGAAATCCAGGAGCTTGTGACGCAAAAACTCATCCTTGAACCTGAGCCCTGAGGAGTTCAGGACATCGGTATCATTCAGGATAACCGCATTCTCAAGCGAGCCGCCCTTCGCAAGGCCGATCGTCCTTAGATACTGGACGTCTTTCAGAAAGCCAAAGGTCCTGGCAGGCGCGATCTCCCTTATAAAGGGGCCTTCTTCGAACTCGAAGGTCATCTCCTGCCGGCCCAGAAGCCTGTGCGGATAGAATATCCGGTAAGAGATCCGCCTTCCGTCATATGGAAACGCCGATGCCTCCGCGTCGCCTTCCTTGAATATGAACGGTTTTATTATCTTGAGGTAAGGCCTCTTCGACGGCTGAATGGCAATGCCCGCTCCTATTATGGAATCAACGAAGCGCTGGGAGCTGCCGTCCAGAATAGGCACCTCGGGGCCGTCTATCTCTATATGCAGATTGTCTATGCCCAGCCCGGAGAGGGCCGCAAGCAGATGCTCTACCGTTTTAACGCTCGTCCCATCTGCCCCCAGGGTTGTGGAAAACGCCGTGTCGCA
>JAKAGP010000270.1 GCA_021825785.1 Nitrospirota bacterium | reverse complement strand
TGGGAGGCCCTGATGGTTCCTGAGAGGAAATCAGGTAAGCGAAACCAACGAGAAGAAGGAGGCGAGCCGAAGACGTCAGGGAGTCATACTCACTCATAGTACTCAGAGACGGTAAAGCCGATCACAGGGGGAAGGGGTGAGCAGGATTATGTAGCCTGCAAAGGAAACATTAACCGGACAAAGTTGGGCTGGAGAATTAATGCAAACCTCACTGCGGGGAATAGCAGAAAAATCTGCGCACCATAAGGACCACCGATTTCAGAACCTGATGAGACTGATCGACGCAAGGATGCTGTATGGGTGCTGGAAGTTTTTGAACCGGAAGTCAGCGCCTGGAGTAGATCGGGTGACCTACTGGCAATACGGGGAGAGATTGACAGACCATATAGTTGATCTGGTCAAGCGGGTCAAAGGGGGCTTATATCGGGCAAAGTTGGTGTTAAGGCGTTTCATACCGAAACCGGGAGGAAAAACAAGGCCTCTTGGGATACCGGCCACGGAAGACAAACTGCTGCAAACGGCAGTGGCCAAGATACTGGAAGCGATCTACGAGCCGATATTTAAGGCTTGTAGCTTTGGATATAGGCCGAAACTGGGAGCCTTGGAGGCCATCAAGGAGATATCTACAAAGCTGCAGTTCGGAGGATTTAACTATATCGTCGAGGCTGATATCAGAGGCTTTTTGGAGACATCTTCATACTGCACTCCTTTTCATGAAAGGTTGTCGAAGAGGGTTGCTTGGATACCTAACACTTTAATATATAAGCCGTTTCGTTTACCAGAGCGGACATGGGCGGCGGTTAGCTCGCCGCGCTTTACTCGTTGCAATACGGTTTGGCGTGAGACGCCAAGCAATTTGGTGGCTTCGAGCATCGATACATGACCCTCTGGCACTTGTTGAACGAAACGTGCAAGCATTTCATTATTGATGCGGATGCGCCATGGTGCACCCGGGGTGATTTGTTCGCCGGCAATGAAACCAACGGCAAGCCAACGATGCACGGTAGAAGGGACCACGCCGAGGATTTCGGCGGCCCTCTGGATGGTCACCAATTCGCCTTCGGAGGAAACCGTGGACGGGTCGAATCGAGGGATTTGCCAATACCGGCGTAGATTACCGACCTTGTTGGCCGTGAACCGATCGCCGTTAGCGGTGCGTCTACCTTGCCGGTTTAGAATACCGGCGATAACACCATCAGGATAATGAACGGCGAGACGGCGTACGAGATCAATGATGGCTTCGTCAGTGCGAATGGGCGGGATCCGGTAGGACCGGAGGCTGAGATCGAGTTCAGAAATCGCTCCTCCTCGCCAGCGCAAGGTCAAGTGTGCTTTAAACTCGGCTGGAGCCACAGCAATGATTACTTCTTCAAGAAGTGTTTGCAGTAATTCTTTCCGATTTCGATCGGTGGTTGTGTGTGCTTCCCACACACGCCTGAGATCGGTGCCGAGGGCACGGATCCGCATTCGCTGCTCGTCCGTTAGGGCGGCAGGACGCTGACTTTGCCGTCGGACGAGTTCGGCTTCAGCGGCCGCAAGTTCACTGAGCCGAGACTCCCATTGGGCCTCCAAGGTGCGGGCCACAAGACGGTTCTCTGGCTCTACAGACCGATAACGACGTTCTGCCCGTTCGGCTTCGTAGCGGGATCTTTCAACCTGCAAGCGCCATTGGGCAGTGTCGGCTTCATGGCCTGCTTCGATATTTTTTTCGGCAACTAAGGCGGCTTCGATGCCGGCGGGAGCGACAGCGTCAAGAAAAGCATGGGCAACGGCTTGATCGATTCGTAGTCCGCCAACGCGCAGACAAAACATTCCCCTGCCGTTGACGATATTGTTGGCCGCGCAATAGTACCCTGGCGTAGAATGTTTGCCCTGATAATAAACTCTGAGGCGACGGCCACAGCGGCCGCAAGTGGCGATGCCTTGAAGCAAGGCGGAACCTTCACGGATCGCCCCGGCGGATTGATGAGGAGCAGGATGGGTGTTTTTAGCGATTCGGCTTTGGTTCATCTCATACGTTTCCCAGTTGATGAAGCTCTGATGATGGTCGCGGATCAAGACGGCCCATTTGGAACGCGGCAGGCGGCGTATTCGTTTTCTTAAATGTCCGTTCTGATCCACGTAGCGCTCTTGATTCGTTTTACCATAAGTATAGGCGCCTGCATAGACCGGATTGGTTAAGACTTGATGGATGCCGGTATAGGTAGGGGTGATCCATCGAATTTCGGAGGAGGAATTTGATTGTGAGGGAAAGGAAAGACCTTGGGAGCGGAACCAGAGCCAGACCTGCCGGACCGAGCCGGTTTCAGCAAACTTTTCGAAGACGCAGTGAATGGCTTGGATGATGGCCTGATCCGGATGGAAGAGGACTTCGCCATCCTCTTCCCCCCAGAGAAAGCCAACAGGAAGGCTCCGGCGCAGTTGTCCCCGTGCTGCCTTATTGCGGATGCCTCCTTCGAGTCGGGCGCGGATGACATGCAATTCGGCCTCTGCCATGGTTCCTTTCAGTCCGAGAAGGAGCCGATCGTTAAAGAGTCCGGGGTGGTAGAGGCCGTCTTCATCGCCGATCAAGGTGTCGGTGACGCCGCACAGATCGAGGAGCCGATACCAATCGGCGTTGTTGCGAGCCACTCGGGAGACTTCGATGGAGAGAATAAGGCCGACGTGACCCAAGGCCACTTCCGTGGTCATCATCGCGAAGCCATGGCGCTCGGAAGTTCCCGAGCCCGAACGAGCGAGGTCTTCGTCGATAATTTTGATTTGCGATTTGGACCAACCTAAACGTAGGGCTCGCTCTGCGAGTTTGTACTGTCGATCGGTCGATTCGCGATTGTACTGGACCTGGGCGGCTGTAGACTGCCGCACATAGACATAAGTGCAGCGCTGCAAATGCGTGGTTTTGATTTTTTCGTTAGCGCTCATGATTGTCCTCCTGAGTTTTTGGATAAACCGCCTTGCTGATCAGCTTGGACAGTATGGCGATGATCATTCTTTGGGTGTTGGGATCGAGCTCCTCCCAGAAGGTTAGTTCCTGGGGCGGTCTTTCCGCTTCGGGCCAAAGGGCGAGTTGACGTAGCACGTTCTCTCTCCTCCTTAGAAGGGATTAGGGGTACTTGCTCTGAAGAATCGATCTTCCGGAGAAGAGAGTCAACCACTTTACAAGCATGGAGGAAGTGAGAAAGCGATCCGAGCGTAGCTGATGAAGATGGTCTGTTATGGGGAAGTAGAGTTTGTCCCGTCTTGGCGGGATCCAAATTAAGATTGGTCCATGCCGCAGGGATAAGGGAGCGACTACCATCCGGAAGAACCAGGATCAGGTGTAAGCTCCCATTTCGGTGCAACCAACTGAAAAGCTGCAGAGATTGGCCTTGCAAAGGGTGGTGATCACGCAGGATGGTTACCTTGGAGGGGAAACCCTCGATGTGGGTAGTATGTCGTAGCTTCTTTTGACAACATTGATCATGAGAAGTTGATGGAGATGCTGAAGAAGAAGATCGATGATAAGCCGTTTCTGGGTCTGATAAGGAAGTGGCTAAAGGCCGGTGTATTGGAAGAAGGCCTGGTGATCGATCCTATAACGGGGACACCCCAGGGAGGGATCGTATCGCCGATACTGGCCAATATCTACTTACACTATGCCTTGGATGAGTGGTTTGAGGAAGTGGTGAAGGCGCATTGTGGTCAGGCCTACTATTGTCGATATGCCGACGACTTCATAGGTGCCTTTCAAAGCCAGAGAGATGCCCAGCGGTTTTACGAGGTACTGGGTAAACGGCTGGGGAAGTTTGGTCTGACCTTGGCGGAAGAAAAGACG